>JBDGXT010000139.1:0-5148 GCA_039584455.1 Gemmatimonadota bacterium | reverse complement strand
CGCATGCTGGTGAACATGTTCACCGACATGGAGAACGCCGAGATGCTGGTGGTATGGGGCGCCAACCCGGCCACCGACTCCCCACCCCTGGACATGCACCGGCTCGAGGCCGCCGCGAAGCGCGGGGCCGACATCGTCGTCATCGATCCGAGGCGCACCGATACCGCCGCGCGCACCGGCGGGCGGTGGGTCCCGATCCGCCCCGGAACCGACGGCGCCCTCGCCCTCTCCATGATCGAGGTGATGATCGACGAGGAGCTCTACGACGAGCGCTTTGCCGAGGACTGGTGCCATGGATTCGACGAGCTGCGCACCTACGTGCAACACTTCCGCCCAGAGGTGGCCGAGTCCATCACGGGAGTCCCCGCCGACACCATTCGGGACTTGGCGCGCCGCATCTGCCACGCGACCGGCGCCTGTCCCATCATGTACACGGGCCTCGAGTACTCCAACAGCGGGATCCAGGCGATCCGCGCGGTCCTCTCGCTGTTTGCCCTGGCCGGCCAGCTCGACGTGCCCGGGGGCCTTGGACTGGCCATGCTGAACTCGCACTTCCCCATCAACCGCGCCTGCAACCAGGCGAATCCCAACCTGGATGGGGCGGTGGCGCGGGAGAAGTTCCCCATCTACAGCAGCTATCGCGGGGAGTCGCACGCCAGTGGATTGGTCGCTTCGGTGCTCGAGGGCGACCCGTACCGCATTCGGGGACTGATCGTCCACGGGGCCTCACTCCTCACGTCCTGGCCGCAGACGTCGGTATGGCGGGAGACGCTTTCCAAGCTGGATTTCCTCGTCTGTATCGACCGCCAGCTCACGGCCGACGCTGCATTCGCCGACGTCGTGCTCCCGGCCACCACGATGTTCGAGATCGACTCGTACATGGTGTATGGTCCCATCTTCCGGCTACGGGAGAAAGTAATCGAGCCGGTCGGGGAGGCGCGCAACGACTACCTGATCATGGCGGAACTCGCGCGGCGCCTGGGGTACGGTGAGCTCTTCCCACAGACCGAACAAGCCATGATTCGGTTCGCGCTGGAGGGCTCGGGCTACGATCCGGAGGCCGTTCGACAGGCCGGCGGGTGGGTCAAGCTCCCCACCCCGATGATGGAGTACAAGAAGTGGGAGAAGGGCAGCCTACGGCCGGACGGCGAACCGGGCTTCGACACGCCCACCGGCAAGTTCGAGATCTGGTCCACCGCCCTCGAAGATTACGGGTACGAGCCGCTTCCCAAGTACGTCGAGCCCACGGAGGGTCCGCTGGCGAGTCCTCAGCTCGCGGGGGAGTACCCCTTGGTGTTCAACTCCGGCGCCCGCCCCCACACCGATTTCCGCTCGCAGCACCACGGTATCAAGGGACTCAACAAGGACAACCCAGAGCCGACCGTCGAGCTCCACCGGGACGACGCGAAGGTTCGGGGCATCGAGACGGGTGACCTGGTCGCGGTCCGCACCCCACGCGGATCGGTGCCGTTCCGCGCTCGTGTCACGGACGACATCGTGCGGGGCGCCATCGAGTGCAACATGGGCGGCGGCGGGGCCGTGGGGTCTCCGGCGTGGCGGGAGTGGAACGTCAACGAGCTGACCGACCTGAGCAACTACGACGACGTCTCGGGCTTCCCCGTCTACAAGGCCCTGCTGTGTGAGGTGGCTAAGGTGAAGGCCGGCACCGCCGCCACCCGCGAGTCCGCCGGCCGCGGGGCCGCAGCCTGCGGCCCCGCCATGTTGGGCGCCCCCGCGGGGCCACGACAACCGAAGCGGCGCATCTACCTCGACAACAATGCCACGACGCGGGTCGATGGCGCCGTGCGGGAGGCCATGCTGCCCTTCCTTGACGGCATGCTCGGCAATCCGTCCAGCATTCACGGCCTCGGCCGCGACGCACGGGAAGGCATCGAGCAGGCACGCCGGCAGGTGGCGAGATTGATCAGCACCCGGCCGCGCCGCGTCGTCTTCACGGGCGGCGGCTCCGAGGCGGACAACCTGGCCCTCAAGGGCATCGCCTTTGCGGGTGGAAAGGCCCGCAGGCATCTCGTGACCAGCGCGATCGAGCACCCGGCCATCCTCGAGACCTGTCGCTTCCTCGAGCAGATCGGATACGAGGTGACCTACCTGACCGTGGACGAGCACGGCTTGGTGCGTCCCGACGTCCTCCGCCGGGCTCTCACGGACGAGACGATGCTGGTCTCGATCATGATGGCCAACAACGAGGTGGGAACCGTGCAGTCCATCGCCGAACTCTGCGCCGTGGCGCACGAGCGCGGCGTGCCGTTCCACACCGACGCCGTGCAGGCGGCCGGCAAGATCGTGATCGACGTCGCCGAGCTGGACGTGGATCTGCTCAGCCTGTCCGCCCACAAGTTCCACGGGCCCAAAGGCGTCGGCGCGCTCTACGTGAAGCGAGGCATCGAGCTCGCACCACTCGTACACGGGGGGAAGCAGGAAGGCGGCCTTCGCGCGGGGACCGAGAACGTGCCGGCCATCGTCGGCATGGGGAAGGCGGCCGAGCTGGCGCTCCACGCCGCGCAGGATGCGGCGCCGATGCAGGAGCTGCGGGACGCGCTCGCGAGCAGGATCGGCGAGGCCATTCCAGCGGCGCGGCTGAACGGACACCCGGAGCGACGGCTCCCCAATACGCTCAATCTCACCCTGCCCGGTCTGCGAGGGGAGTCGCTGGTGGTCGCGCTCGACCAGCACGGTATCTCGCTCTCCTCGGGCTCGGCCTGCAAGTCGGGCTCACCCGAGCCCACCCACGTTCTCATGGCGATGGGGCTGTCGGAGGAGGACGTTCACTGCTCGGTACGCTTCTCCCTGTCGCGTGAGACGAGCAGCCAAGACATCGTCGAGACGGCGAGCGCTCTCGAGCAGGTGTTGGAGGAGATGGAGACCACGGTCAGGTTCCTGCCGTGCAAGTGACTGCACAGCCCTTCCCGCCCCCGTGCGGCGTCGCTGAGACCGGCTGCTAGAACAGCGTGAGGTAATACCCCAGCTTTGTCGTCTCTCGCCGCATCCGCCAGCCCGTGACGGTCGAGTGCCGCATGCGGAAGTAGCGCACCTCCCGCCCATCGGGCGGCGCTCGACCGTCCACCCGGATCCTCACCCGGACCGCCAAATCCTCGGGCGCTCCACGGGCGCTCATGTCGATGAACTCGATCCGATCCCGCGCCACGATCTCACGCGCCTGCTCCTCGGCCGCCGCCGCATCACCTCGCGCCACGGCGTCCTCGAGCGCCGGAAGCCCCTGCGCCATGTACTCGGCCGCGAGCCAGAATCGGAGCTCGTCGGCGGCACCGGTCTCCAGCGTGGTCTGCACCGCATAGTACCGGTAGCCCACGAAGGCCGCCGCGAGGAGCAGCACCACGATGGCCTTCCACCCCGTCACACGAATCCTGATCTCGCTCATCACGATGCTCCCGAGCTCGTCCGGATCTCAGTATTGGCCGGATCGCCCCCAATGTCGAGCCGGGCGGGCGGGCGGCCCGGGCAGGGGCACGATTGACCTGCGGCCCGACCCGCCATAAACTTGTCCCCGTCAGCAGCCCGGTCTTTCCCAATGAGAGACTCCATCGCCGTAGCCGACGCCCTGCGAGACGTCCCTCTCTTCACCCAAGTGCGGGAGGGCGATCTGGAGCGCATCGCGGAAGCCGCTCATACGCGGACCTACGCGAAGAACTCCATCATCGCCTTCGAGGACCGCCCCGGGGAGGCGCTCTACGTTGTGCTCTCGGGCCAGGTCAAGATCGTGCTCACCGCCGAGGACGGTCGCGAGGTCATCCTCTCGACCCGCAGCAAGGGCGACTTCTTCGGCGAGATGTCCCTCATCGACGACCAGCCGCTCTCCGCGAACGTGATCGCCATGGAGGACTCGGAGCTCCTGATCCTGCACCGGGAGGACTTCCAGCGGTGTCTGGAGGAGATGCCGATGGTGGCGTTCGGACTCCTCCGCGCCTTCTGCAAGCGGCTGCGGCAGGCGGATTCGAAGATCAGCAGTCTCGTGCTGCAAGACGTGCCGGCACGCGTGGCTGGACTGCTGTTGGAAATGGCCGATCAGAACGATGGCGTCGCCATCAGCCAACAGCTCACGCACCATCTCATCGCACAGATGGTGGGATCCAGCCGCGAGACAGTCTCCCGAGCGATGGGGGACCTCACGACGCAGGGACTCATCGAAGTGTCGCGCCAGTCGGCCACAATCCCCAACCGCCGCAAGATGCGCCCGGGGCGCGCCGGTCCTGACACGGTCGAGGTCTCCCGGCGCATGATCCGGATACGGAACCGCGCGGGCCTGGAGTCGGCAGCCGGAAGGGACTAAGCCGATCCTGGCAACGCGAAAAGGGCGACCCCCGCATGGCGGAGGTCGCCCTCTTTCGAGCCCGACAGTGGACCGCGAAAGCGCTCAGCCTACCCCACCGGCCGGCACCGGTCCACGATCTCCTTCGTGAACTTCTCGTCGTCGTTGATCACCTCGTAGAAATCATCCAGGAAATCCAACGTCTTGTCTTTCTCCCTCGGCATCATCCCGATCTGACCGCGATACAGCTCGTAGATGGCATCCCGCCGTTCGTTGAACAGCGGGATCGCCTGCTCCAACGTCTCACGGCCTCGGCAGACGCCCCAAAACCGCCGCTGCCGCACCGAGCGGATACCGAGCTTCTCGTCCGGGATGGCATAGTTGGCATCGATGATCCCCGACCAGTCGAAGTCGTACGGGATGGGATACACCGGCCCCGCCATGTTGCCGATCAACAGCGCGTTGTGGCAGCAGAACTGCTCCCCCAACTTGGGAAACGCGATGGACCAGTCGGTGTTGGCGATCATGTACTGGAACAGCTCGAAGGTGCTGAGCGACTCCTGGTCGAGGTCGAACGGTATCACCGACTCGAGCTCGAGCTCCTCCCACCCCATGCGCGCGGCCGCCGCCTCGTAGGGCTCGATGAAGAAGGCGTACTTCGTCACCTGCTGTCCGCTCGACCGCTTGGTGTCCACGTAGGTCAGGCGGACCAGCCGGACACGCAGGCTGCGATCGGAGAGCTGGTTGAACATGCGGTAGGTGAGGTACTCCTGCAGCACATTCTGCTCGTACTCCCGCGTCCCCTGACAATGCGCGACGAGCCGGAGCCTGTCCTGACCCTCGAACAGGGTCCCCTCGAC
>JBDGXT010000138.1:0-7779 GCA_039584455.1 Gemmatimonadota bacterium | reverse complement strand
AGCGTCTCGCCCTCCACGTACGGCATCACGTAGTAGAGGAACGTGTCTGCCTCGCCCGAGTCGTGCAGTGGCAGGATGTGGGGATGCTGCAGGTTGGCGGTGACCTTGATCTCGGCCAGGAAGCGCTCGGCGCCGATCACGGCGGCCAGCTCGGGCCGCAGCACCTTGAGCGCCACCCTGCGCTCGTGCTTCACATCCTGCGCCAGGTACACGGTGGCCATCCCGCCCGCTCCGAGCTCGCGCTCGATCACGTAGCGGTCGGCGATCGCCGTGGTCAGACGTGCGGTGATCTCGGCCATATCTAGTTCCTCACCTTTACCCTCAGCTCCTCGAACCAGTTGAATACCAACACCATGTCTCCGCCCACGCCCGCACCCAGCCGTATCGTGTAGAAGTACTCGTCGTCCGGTGACGCAGTGTAGTACGGATGGTACTGGGCGTTGGCCTTGTAATCCTGGGCGGAGAAAAGAACCTGCGAGCCCTCCACGATGAATGTCGTGCCAGCGGACACCGCGACCGAGATGAGCTCGTTACTCCCGTTCACGTAGAACAGCTCGCGGCCACTGTGGGCCCACACGGGGAAGGCCCCACCGTTGGATGAGATCTGCCACTTAGCGTCACCCGTATTGGGAAACGGGCGGACGTACACCTCCGGGGTTCCCGTCTCCTCCGCCACGTATGCCAGCCAACGGCCGTCCGGAGAGAGCGCGGGGTTGTACTCCTCGAACTGTGTCGTCACGAGCCCCGAGGGCACACTGTCACGGCCGGGACGTATCCCCATGATGTCGCGCTGCCCGGCGTCCCCGCCCTCGCGAAACACGATCCACTCGCCGTCGCGGGACCAGGACGCCTGCTCGATGCCACGCTCCCTATGGAGCACGTGCTCGTCCTGCGCGCTCCCATCGGCACGCCGCATGTAGAGATCCCACAGGCCGTCACGATCCGAGATGTAGGAGACGAACAGGCCGTCCGGCGTCCATGCCGGCCGGTAATTCATGGTGCCTTCGAACGTGAGCTTGGCGAGCGGGCCGCGCGGCAGCTCCTTCACCCACATGTGCTGCCCGTCGCTGCCGGCGACCGAGACCGCGAGCCGCCTACCGTCCGGCGACAGCGCCAGCGATCCGAAGACGCCAGTCCACTCCGGGTCTACGATCTCCTCTTCTCCGCTGCGGGACACGCGCACGATCTGATCGGGCGCGACGTTGGCTCCGCTGACGTAGAGCAGGGTGCCGGACTCCGAGATCGCCATGTCCACGGCGCCCCACTGCTTGACGGAGATGTCCTCGAGGAGCGGCACGGCGGGACCGGTCCGCTCGAGCCGATCCTGATCGAAGGGCGCGGCCAGAAGGACACCGTCGGAGCGCACGAACACGAGGTGCCCCGACGTCGCGTAACGAGCACGCAGCCCCCGCAGGAGCATGCGATGCGTACCCGACTCCAGATCCAGCACGGCGATGTCGTACTCGCCCGTCGTGGCCGGTGAGGTGTGGCCGGCGGTGAAGATGATGCCTTTGCCGTTCGGCAATGCGTCGGGCCAGTGATGTATCGCCTCCCGCTGCGTGCTATCGCGAGTGGAGACGACCTCGACGGGGCCACCGGTCTCGGGGATGCGGCTGAGGCTCCACCCGGCGTTGGTGAAGTAGATCATGCCGTCCCTGCCCCAATCCCCCCCGAACCACTGCACGGAGTCGGTCAGGGCTATCGGCGGCTCGCCCGTGAGCGATACCACGTTCAGGGTGGACAGACCACTTCCCGTCATGAAGGCCAGCTTCGTCCCGTCCGGCGAGAAGCTCCAGTTGTACCCGTTGACCGTCCCCGGAATCGGCTCGCCGGCCAGGCGGTCGAGGGGACGGCTCCACAGCTGCCACGCGCCTGCCTGGGGAGACGGCCCCATGTACACGATGCGGGAGCCGTCGGGTGACAGGGTGGCGGTCGGTCCCCAGATATACGAGTTGCGGCGCTGGTCCTCCGGGAAAACGATGTTCATTCTGGCGACCGGTGCAGGCGGCTGGGATACGGTCCGCATCCAGCCCCACAGTGAGGCCACGAGCAGCACTGCGCTCACGGCGGCGAGCCCAATGGTGATGTGGCTCCGCCGCCGCGACTCACCTGCCGCTACGGCCGGCGCAGCTGCAGTCGCCGCCACGCTGAACGACGGGTTGGCGAGAGCGCTAGCGAACTACGCGCCGCCGTCACCGGCGGAGCCTTCTCCGTGATCACCTTCGCCACGATCGCCTGGGCCGTGGGCCCCGTGTACGGAGGCTCACCCGCCAGCATCTCGTACAGCATCGCGCCCAGTGAGTACACGTCGCTGCGGGCGTCCAGCTCGCGATCGCCCATCGCCTGCTCCGGGCTCATGTAGTGTGGGGTTCCCACACTGAGTCCCGTCTCGGTGAGACGCGTGCCGCCCGCCTGGCTCACAGCCAGCGCGATCCCGAAGTCGGCCACCATCGGCTGGCCGTCGTGAATCAGAATGTTCTCGGGCTTGATGTCGCGGTGCACCACCTTATGCCGGTGGGCGTAGTCCAACGCCGCAGCCACGCTGCGCGCGATCTCCACCGCCTCTTCCACCCCCAGCTGCTTCTCGCGCTCGATCTTGTCCCTGAGCGTCTCACCCTCCACGTACGGCATCACGTAGTACAGGAACGTGTCCGCCTCGCCCGAGTCGTGCAGCGGCAGGATGTGGGGATGCTGGAGATTCGCCGTGACCTTGATCTCGGCCAGGAAGCGCTCGGCGCCGATCACTGCGGCCAGCTCGGGCCGCAGCACCTTGAGCGCCACCTTGCGCTCGTGCTTCACATCGTGCGCCAGATAGACCGTAGCCATGCCGCCCGCCCCGAGCTCGCGCTCGATGCGATAGCGGTCGGCGATCGCCGTACTCAGTCGTGCGGTGATCTCGCTCATCGGCTGGAAGACCTCTCTGTCTGCAACCCGCTCAGCCAGTGCTGCACCAGCACCGCGGTCATCACGGCGTCATCAGCCTCCCCGGACCCCACGATGCGCGCGAAGACGAATCTCTGGTCGTCCGGACCGACGTCGTACGCGGGATTTGCGGAGGAGCCCAGGAACCCACCCACCGGGAACAAGGCATGCTGCTCGCCGACACTGAAGCTCTCACCCGTCCGCACGGACGCGGCGACGAGCTGCCCGCCGCCACCACGGTAGAACAACTCCCGCCCGCTGTGCGCCCACTGCGGCTCCTGGCCACCGTCACGCGACACCTGCCACCGCCCGGCATTCACGTCCGGAAACGGCCGCACGTAGACCTCGTACCGTCCCGACTCGTTCGTGGTATACGCCAGCCAGCGGCCGTCGGGCGAGAACGCGGGAGCCGTCTCCTCGAAGCCGTCGTCGGCGATCAAGCGCGTGAGACCGCTGTCCCCCGGTGTCCCACGGTCGTACAGGTAGATATCGCGCGTCGGCGGTATGCCGAGCCGCACCAGCAGGTGTGTCGTGTCGGGGGTGGGTCGGACCTCCCAGACCGCCCGCGTGGCTGCGAGCAGGGTCTCGGCGGAGGACGTGCCGTCGGCCCGGCGGCGGAGCAGGTCGGGACTGCCACCTCCGACGCCCGAGATGTACATCACCGAGCGCCCATCATGGCTCCACGACGGCCGCACGTTGGAGCCCTCGAACGTGAGGCGGGTCATCGGCCCGCGGTCGAGCTCCTTGACCCAGATGTCGTCGGTCCCCGAAGCCCGCACCGCGATGGCCAGCCGCGTGCCGTCTGGGGACAGGTCGAGTCCGCCGTTGGACGCCGGAACGTATCCCCACCCGGTGTCGACCGGCGTCACCCGCCCGTCACGCGTGACCCAAACCACCTCCACCGGCGCCCCTCCCGCCTGGGCCTCACCGGGGACGAACAGCAGTGTCCCGTTGGCCGAGAGCGCCAGATCGGCGTCGGCCAGCGCCGTACGCACTCCATCAAGCACGGGTACAGGGGGGGACCGAAACTCAAAACCGGTGTGGTCAAAGGGGGCCGCGAACACACCTCCGTCACGTCGTACGAAGACGACCTGGCCGTCTCCAACCGACCAGGCCTTGAGCGCCTCGTCGGCAATTTGGTGCGTCTCGCCGGTCCGCAGATCCAGCCCCATGAGGTGCGACTCCGGACACCCGAAGCTGCAGAAAGTCAACAAGAGACCCCGGCCGCCCGGCAGGCCCGCCACACTCACGGCCGCCATGCTGAGCGAGTCGACCCACGTCCAGGTCTGAACCGGGCCGCCATCCTCCCCAACCACGCCCACGCCGAGCGTCGAGTTGGTGAACGCGATGTTCCCGTCGTCCATCCAGGCGACCGCTTCCAAGCCGTCACCTGCGCCGGAATCGGCGATCGTGACCGCCGACCCGCCGAGCCTGGGGACCTTCTTGAGGCGCCCGTCGGCCTGGAACGCGATCCACTCACCGTCCGGCGAGAACGCAGGCGCCCTCGCTTCCGCCGTACCCGTGAGGGGCATGGCCTCGGCACGGTCGGCCAGCTTGATCCAGAGTTGCCGCTCCCCGCCGACGGTGTCGGAGAAGACGATCGTGCGGCCGTCTGGAGATAGCGCGAGATCACGCCCAAGGAGTCCCACGGGTATGGAGTGGTCGGTGATCGCAACCCGGTAGCGGATCGACTCGGGAGGAGGCGTGGACCGCATCCACCCCATTGCAGCGGCGCCCAGGGCGATTGCCAGCGCCGCCGCGAGGCCGATGAGCCGCCAGTCCCGCTTACCATGCGAAACCTGCGCCGGGCTCGCCTGCGTTGCCGGCACGGTCGCCGCGAACCCCACGTTGGTGAGTGCCTCCGCGAAGTCGCTCGCCGAGTGGAACCGGTCCGCCGGGAGCTTCGCCAGCGCCTTCTCGATCGAGGCGGCCACGTGGGCTGGCACCGTGTCGCGGTGCACCGTCACCGACGGCGCCTTCTCCGTGATCACCTTCGCCACGATCGCCTGCGCCGTGCTGCCCGTGTACGGCGGATCGCCCGCCAGCATCTCGTACAGCATCGCGCCCAGCGAGTAGACGTCACTGCGTGCATCCAGCTCCCGGTCACCCATCGCCTGCTCGGGGCTCATGTAGTGCGGCGTGCCGATCGAAAGGCCCGTCTCGGTGAGGCGCGCGCCGCCGGCGTGCGAGAGGGCCAGCGCGATGCCGAAATCCGCCACCAGCGCCTGCCCGTCGTGCAGCAGGATGTTCTCGGGCTTGATGTCGCGGTGGATCACGTCCTGGCGGTGTGCGTAGTCGAGAGCCGCCGCCACACTGCGCGTGATCTCGATCGCCTCGTCCACACTCAGCTGCTTCTCGCGCTCGATCTTGTCCCGCAGCGTCTCGCCCTCGACGTACGGCATCACGTAGTAGAGGAACGTGTCCGCCTCGCCCGAGTCGTGCAGCGGCAGGATGTGGGGATGCTGCAGGTTGGCGGTGACCTTGATCTCGGCCAGGAAGCGCTCGGCGCCGATCACCGCGGCCAGCTCGGGCCGCAACACCTTGAGCGCCACCTTGCGCTCGTGCTTCACATCCTGCGCCAGATACACGGTGGCCATGCCGCCGGCACCCAGCTCGCGCTCGATGCGGTAACGGTCGGCGATGGCGGTGGTCAGACGTCCGGTTATCTCAGTCATGCACTATCACCAGGTTCCGCTCAGGAGGTCGGGATCGGCGGCGTGCCACACCTCGGCCAGCATGCCCTGGGCACGCATCGCGGTTATCTCGTCACCGGCGGCAGCGGCGGCGCGCTGAAGGCCGGCCAGGGAAAGGGCTCGCTTGGGCGCCAGCGCGAGCGCCCGCTGGAACTCCCGCTGCGCTTCGTCGTGGCGGCCCAGCTCGACCAGCATCTCACCCAGCAGCTCGTGTGACGGCTTCACCACGTCGGGCGGGCCGTACTCCATGGGGAGACCGTCCTCCAGCGCGGTCGTCTCGCGCATGAGATCCAGCGCCTTCTCCGTGGCACCGCTCCGCATGTAGAGCATCGCTTGAAGTTCGTTGCGCAGAATCACCGGCACCGTCTGGTTGCCACCGTACCAGCCGCCCTCGGATTGCATCGTCATGGCCCCGAGCGTTGAGACGTGCCGCTCGGCCGCGTCGCCGTCACCACGCTCCACTGCTGCATATCCCAATGCGAAGGCGTCCATCGCGCGCACGACGGTTCCGGCGTCGGACAGATCGATCTCCCATTCCACTACTGGATCGTCCCACCGGCGCGTGTCGACGACGTAATGCGCGCGCATGCTGCCGAGGTAGGCGCGACGGGACACGCTGGGGTCATCGCCGATGTTGCTCCACGCACGCTCCAGGTGCGACCGCGCCTTGTCGAACCGTCCCTGCTGTTGGAATCCGTAGCCGAGCCAGGAGGTGTAGTGACCGGGCCACCACCCGGTGAGGTCGGCCGCGACGATGTTCTGCGACACCACGTCATCCCACATCCCCATGGCGACGAAGATGTGCGTGGTCATGTGCTGCGCGTGCGCGGCGTCGGGCGCGATCTTGGAATACGCGCGCGCGGCGCGCAGGCCGAGCGGCGCGTGGATCGGGTCGTCCACCGAGTGGATCAGGTAGTGTGCGGCGCCTGGGTGGTCGGGGTTCTGGCGCAATAGCTCATCCGCGATGGCCGCCGCGCGCATGTAGCTGGGGAACACGCGCACCGCCTGGCTCAGCCCGAGGATGGACAGCGCGTAGAACGCCTGCGCTTCCACGTCGTCGGGGTAGGCCGTAGCGAGATCGCTCATGGCGAAGTAGTACGCCGTGTCGCGCTCTGCCTTGGGACCCTCGGCCCATAGCGCCTCCACGGCGTCCATGAACATCTGCTCCCGCTCGGTGGCCGCCTTGGCGCGGCGCGCCGCCGGAGTGGACCCCAGCCGCTCGAGCACAGCAACCGCGGCATCGCGGTCCCGCTCCTGCCACAGCGAGTGGTTATACGTCATGGACTCGCCCCAGTGCGCCATCGCGAAGTCGGGATCCAGCTCCTGCGCCTTGCGGAAGGCCTTTGCCGCCGATGCGTACTCGAAGCTGTGCAGCCAGAGCACGCCTTTGACGAAGTGCTGCTGCACCTCGCCGGTGGCAGAGGTGGGGAACGTGATCGACCCTAGGCGCGGCTCCTGGGCCGCGAGCGCCGTGGCGCCGTACAGCACCAGCCACGTCATACAGAAGGCGAGACAGGTCGTGCGCTTGATACGATCGCTCATGCTAGCGCTCCCCCCCAGAAGCGGTTGCGGAGGTCTGCCATCCGCGTCCTCACCGTACTACCGAGCGCCCACAACTCGGCCAGCACGCGGTCAACCGGCGGCCGGAGCCGCCATTGGGCCCGCCCGAAGGCGGGGGGTGTGTCGCTGGGGTCGGGGGGCGCTTTAAGGGATTGAAGATGTCGGTGTTTCCCCGATTTCGCCAGTCGGACCTGCCCCCAGCGGATGTCCAACCAGGTCAACGATTTCGGGCCGGAGAGCCCCGTTCTGGCCCCCCGGCCCCGAACCGTACTGGACTGCCGACCCAAGCGCTTATCCTACAAGCGCTTAGGCTTCGGCTCGGCGATCTCAGCCCTGCGGCTGCGGCGTCACCCGCAAATACGGCTTCTTGGCCTCGTATCCCGGGAACTTCTTGGTGGCCTCCTCGTCGGTCACGCCGGTCCCGATGATCACGTCCTCGCCGTGCTTCCAGTTGACGGGCGTGGCGACTGCGTGGTTCGCGGTCAGCTGCAGCGAATCGATCACCCGCAGCAGCTCGTCGAAGTTCCTTCCCGTGCTCGCCGGGTAGGTGAGCGTGAGCTTCACCTTGTTGTCCGGCCCCACGACGAACACCGAGCGCACCGTC
>JBDGXT010000390.1:0-2079 GCA_039584455.1 Gemmatimonadota bacterium | reverse complement strand
GGTAGGCAGACGGTGTGGGTGTTTCGCCGGTATTCGGCCCCACCCGCACGCCTTTGCCTCAGGGCCCAAGGATCCATAGGTTTACACTGTGACCGGTTCACAACGCGAGGTCCTGGATGCCGGTCACCGCAAGGCTGTCGAGGAAGTTCTACGAGCAGTTCGGTGACGAGGTGGTCAACGAACTGGTGGACTGGTTCAATCAGGTGCGAGCAGGATGCCAAGTGGGACCGGCGCCTCGGCGAACTCAGGGCCGATCTCATCAAGTGGATGTTCCTTTTCTGGGCGGGAACCACCTTCACCATCCTCGGAGCCGTGATCGCCCTGATCAAGCTCTGACGGCTACCCCCCTCGCCCGCAACGGTTCCAGCCAGAACACCCACATCAGCGCTCCGGCCAGCGCGGCCGCCACGAACATCTGTGTCAGGAAGGTCTGATAAGTGGGGAAAACTCCGAGTAGGGGAAGCGAGGGGAGCCACTCCAGCGGCGTGATGGAAATGACGCCGGCCTCCTGCAGCTCCGACACGCCCTTCCCCGCGAAGCTGAACGCCATCACATAGAGCAGCGCGCTCGTGGCGATGAAGAACGGCTTGAGCGGCAGCCGCACCCCGTAGCGCTCGATCGCGAAGTAGACGACTGCCAGCAGCCCGAGCCCGAGAATGAGTCCGCCAACGATCCCACCTGTCGCCGCTGCCGTGCCGTCGGATGTCGTGAACAGCGCGGCGTAGAAGCCGTGCCGTCGGATGTCGTGAACAGCGCGGCGTAGAACAGCACCGTCTCGAACCCCTCGCGATACACCGCGAGGAATGCGACCGCCGCGAGCGCCCAGGCCCGCTTGCTGCTCAGCGCCTTCTTCATCTGTGAGCCTACGAACTGCCGCCACTTGCGCATCTCGATCTTGGAGACGAGCCAGTAGGACACCCAGAACAGCACCGCGGCCGCCACCAGCATGGTGACGCCCTCGAGCACCTCCTGCTGCGCCGCGGCGTTGCGGAATAGCGTGGCGAATCCGACTGCAGTGAGAACGCTCGCCGCAATCGCAGCCAGGACGCCGATCCCCATGTCGCGCTTGCGATCCGTCGCGCCCGCCTTGGTGAGGAACGCGACGAGCGCACCGATGATGAGGATCGCCTCGAGCCCCTCGCGCAGCATGATGAGCAGCGACTGGCCGAACAGCAGCCCGGGCGAGGCCTGCGCCGTGATGCTCTCCACGGCCGTGTCGAGCGCCACTTCCACCTGCTGCTGCAAAGCCATCAGCTCACTCGCGGACGCGCCGCGCGCGATGGAACCGCGGAAGTCGGCGAACGCCTGCTCCACCCGTCGTGCGGCCGCGGCGTCACGCGCCTTCACCGCGCTCTCGATGCCCTCGAAGACCAGGTATGCGTCGATGGCGTGCCGTTCTGCCGTCTCACGGTCACCCCGGCTAGCTGCGAGTGCGGCCTCGTGCAGTACCGCGCGCGTTTGTCCGGCGGTGCGCACCGCTGCGAGGCGGCGGTCGGCCCCCAGCTCCTCCGCGGCGCCGGCCACGCGCGCGTACACGACCATCGGCAGGAGCTCGGAATCGTCGGGCCGCGCACCGGTACGCGCCGCCAGCGTCATAGCCAGGGAGTCATCGCTCAGCAGCGCGGTCGCGTCGAAGTCGCTCACGAATGCAGCACAATCGAGGCAACGTCGCTCCAACTCTCCCGCCCCTGCCGCGCGAGCCTGCGGCGGCAACCGCAGCGTGGCGGCGTACAGCGCGACGGCCCAGCGCTCGTCGGCATCGAGCTGCTCGGTGAAGCCGGGCATCGCCGTGCCGGCCACGCCCACGTTGATCTTGCGGAAGAACTCCACCGGCGGGACGGTGCGCAGTGCATCGAAATCGGTGAGGTCAGCGGGAGGCGGGTCGAGCGACGCGCCGAGCACGCCGTCGCCCCCACCGTCGTCACCGTGGCACGACGCGCAGTACTGCCCATACAGCGCCTCGCCCCGCACGAGTGACGGGGCACGCGACGGCATGGGATCGAGCGGCGCGCCGACGGCCGCCGCGAGATCGCGTCGCAGGCCTGCCAGCTCTACCTGCAAGCCGGCCTCCGGCGCCAG
>JBDGXT010000137.1:0-5165 GCA_039584455.1 Gemmatimonadota bacterium | reverse complement strand
TCAGAACGTCCTGCAGGAGATCTGCTCGCTGGTGGACGGCCCCGTGAGTGCCGAGGTGGTCGCGGTAGATCCCGACGGGATGTACACCGAGGGGCGCGAGCTGGCCAAGCTGGCCGACAACATCGTGGTAAAGATCCCGATGTTGGAGGACGGCATGGTTGCCACGCGGAAGCTTGTTGCCGACGGCGTGAAGGTGAACGTGACCCTGGCGTTCAGCTCCGTGCAGTGCCTGCTGGCGGCCAAGGCGGGTGCCACCTACGTCTCGCCCTTCCTCGGCCGGTTGGACGACATTGGCCACGACGCGATGGAGATCGTGCGTGAGACGCGCCAGATCTACGACAACTACGGGATGGAGACCGAGATCCTCGCTGCCTCGATCCGGCACCCGCGCCACGTCGCCGAGGCCGCTCTGGTGGGTGCCGACGTCGCCACCATGCCCACCGCGGTGCTCCGAAAGCTGTTACTGCACCCGCTCACCGACCGAGGGCTGGACCAGTTCCTGAACGACTGGAGCAAGCTCGTCGCGCGCGCAAAGGTCAACGTTTGAGAACCGGGTCCGCGCTGTTCTTCGCCCTCCTGGTGGCCTGCGGCGACCCGACGCCCCAGGGCCAGGCATCGGCGCAGACCCCGGATGCGGCCTCCCCGCAGCCCGGCGCTGCGGCACTGCAGCAGCGCGGGGTGCTGTCGGACAGCATTTCCCGGTCGCGCTACTCGGCGATCGCCGCGGCCGCGGAACGCGTGGCGCCATCCGTCGTGAGCGTCAACGTGGTGCGCCGCGTGCGACAGCGCACCCGCACGGCGTGGGACTTCCTCTTCACCCCGCCGGGCGGCGAGCGTGAGGTCCAGGGCCTGGGCTCGGGCTTCATCATCTCGACCGCCGGCCTGGTGATCACGAACCAGCACGTCACCGCCGGGGCGCAGGAGATCGTGGTGACCACGCGTGAGGGGGTGGACTACGAGGCCACGCTGCTAGGCGAGGATCCCCTCACGGACATCGCCGTATTGCGGATCGACTCGGCGGCGGCCCCCTGCGTGGTCATCGGCTCCAGCGAGACCCTCATGATCGGAGAGTGGGTGGTGGCCATCGGGAATCCCTACGGCTACCTGCTGGGCAACACCGAGCCGTCCGTCACCGCGGGCGTGGTGAGCGCCGTGGGCCGCAACCTGCTGCCGTCGGGCAACGACCGGAGCATCTACGTCGGGATGATCCAGACCGACGCCGCGATCAACCCGGGGAACAGCGGCGGCCCCCTGGCGAATGCCATCGGCGAGGTGGTGGGGGTCAACAGCTCGATCTTCTCCGAGAGTGGCGGCTCGGTGGGCATCGGGTTCGCCATCCCAATCGAGCGCGCGCTGCGCATCGCCGACGAGCTGCTGCAGTACGGCTCGGTGCGTCGCCCCTGGGTGGGGCTGAGCGTGCCGGGACGCGACCGGCTGCGCGACTGGAAACGCGCGGGCGGTCTCCCCGTCACTGCCGTGGCGCCCGATAGCCCGGCCGAGGCGGCGGGACTGCGGCAGGGTGACGTGCTCCTGACCGCCGGCGGCCGGACCATGCGCACCTTCCTCGACTGGGAATCGGTGAAGCTGGACGTGGCCCCGGGCCAAGCCTTGGAACTCGCGTACCAGCGCAACGGACAGGAGCGCAGCGCGACCGTCGCGGTCGCGGATCTCCCGACGGCGCGGGCCGACAAGATCGAGGTCCTGGGAGAGATGCGCCTCGTGACCGTGACGCCGGCCGTCCGGCAGGAACGTGATATCGAGAGCGAGCAGGGCGCCCTGATCTTCGACATCGGGGCAGCGGCCCAGCGCAGCACGGGGCTGCGGCCCGGCGACGTGATCTATCAAATCAACCGGCAGCGCGTCACCAGTGCCGAGGACGTGCCGGACATCATTCGCGACGTTTCTCGGCGAGGCGCCGTGCGCATCTACTTCGAGCGCGGCGGTACGCACGGCTACACTGACTTCTACGTCCGATGACCGATCAACCACGCTACCGATCGCCGCTCGGGTCACGCTACGCGTCGCCCGTGATGCAACGCCTGTGGAGCGCCGAGCAGCGAGCCGGTATCTGGCGCCGCTTGTGGCTCGCTCTGGCCGAGGAGCAGCAGCGGCTCGGTCTCGACATTCCCGATGCCGCGCTCGGTGAGATGCGCGCACACTTGGACGACGTCGACCTGGACGCGGTGCGACGCTACGAGCAGCGGTTCCGGCACGACGTGATGGCCCACGTCCACCACTTCGGGGACCAGGCACCGACGGCCAAACCGTTCCTCCACCTGGGCGCCACCAGCGCCTACGTGACCGACAACGCCGACCTGGTGGTGATGCGCGACGCGCTCCGCCTCCTGGTGGGACGCCTCGTGGCAGTGATGCGCGCCCTCAGGGGATTCGCCGAACGGTACGGCACCGTCCCGACGATCGCCTACACGCACTTTCAGCCCGCCCAGCTCACGACGGTCGGCAAGCGCGCCACGCTCTGGCTGCAGGACTTCCTGCTCGACGCCGAGGCGTTGCGGGACCTGGTGGACAATCTGCCGTTTCGCGGCTGTAAGGGCACCGCCGGCACTCAGGCGACCTATCTCGAGCTGTTCGGCGGCAGCCACGACAAGGTACGCGAGCTGGACCGGCGGCTGGCCGAGGCCTTCGGGTTCGCCAAGGCCGTCCCCGTGAGCGGGCAGACCTACACGCGAAAGATCGACAGCCGCGTACTGGACGTGCTGGGAGGGGTCGCGCAATCGGCTGCGAAGTTCGGCACCGACCTGCGCCTGCTGCAGCACGAGCGCGAGGTCCTGGAACCCTTCGAGCAGGAGCAGATTGGCTCGAGCGCGATGCCGCACAAGCGCAACCCGATGCGGGCCGAGCGCATCTGCGCCCTGGCGCGCTACGTGTTGGCCCAGCAGGAGACGGCACACTACACGGCCGCGACCCAGTGGTTCGAGCGCACCCTCGACGACAGCGCCATCCGGCGCCTCGCCATGCCGGAGGCCTTCCTGTCGAGCGACGCCGTGCTGGTCCTCTGCACCAACGTGAGCGCGGGCCTCGAGGTCAACGAAGCGGTGGTGCGGCGACACGTGGCCGACGCGATGCCGTTCATGGCGGTGGAGCGCTGGCTCATGCTCGGCGTCGAGGCAGGGGGCGACCGACAGGCACTGCACGAGGTAATGCGACAGCACAGTCTCGAGGCCCACGCCGCCGTTTCCGAGGGGCAGCCCAATGACCTGCTCGAGCGCCTCGCCGCAGACCCCGCTTTCGGAACCGTCGGGGCCGACGCGTTGCGCCGCGAGCTCGAGCCGGCACGCTACGTCGGCCGCGCGCCGGAGCAGGTGAGTGAATTCCTGGCGGGGCCAGTTGATGAGTTGCTGGTCGCCCTTTCACCGTACGATGTCCCCGACGAAGCTACCGTGAGCGTATGAGCGCGACTCCCCTGACCGAGAGTACCCTGCCCCTCCCCTTGCTGCGCCGCGGCAAGGTGCGCGAGGTGTATACCGTCGATGACGACACGCTGCTGCTGGTCGCCAGCGACCGCGTGAGTGCGTTCGACGTGGTGATGGCCGAGCCGATTCCCCGCAAAGGGGCGGTGCTCACGCAGATGAGCGCCTATTGGTTCCAGCGGCTCGCAGACGTGACGCCGAGCCACTACCTCACAGCCGAGATCGATGAGATCGTGGAGCGCGTGCCGGCGCTGTCCGCGCAGCGGGACGTCGTGGCCGGCCGCTCCATGCTGGCGCGGCGCACCGTCCCCGTGCCCTTCGAGTGCGTGGTCCGCGGGTACCTCTCCGGCTCGGCATGGAAGGAGTATCGGCAGGAGGGCACGCTGGCCGGCGAGGCCCTGCCCGACGGGCTGGTGGAGAGCCAGAAGCTGGAGCCTGCGATCTTCTCGCCTGCGACCAAGGCCGAGACGGGGCACGACGAGAACATCACGTTCGGCCGCATGCGCGAGGCGCTCGGACCCGAGGTCGCCGAGCGACTGCGGGATCTCTCCATTGCGCTCTACACCAGGGCGGCCGCGGAGAGCATCGGGCGCGGGATCATCATCGCCGACACCAAGTTCGAGTTCGGTCACACGGCGAAGGGCGAGCTGCTGCTCATCGACGAGGTCCTCACCCCCGACTCCTCGCGGTTCTGGCCGGAGGACCGCTACCAGCCCGGTCGCGGCCAACCCTCGTTCGACAAGCAACCGCTGAGAGACTTCCTCGACGGGTACCGGGAGCGCGGGGATTGGGACGGCAATCCGCCGGCGCCCCCCCTTCCCCCGGAAGTGATCCAGGCCACAAGCACCCGGTACCAGGATGCCTACCTTCGGATCGCCGGCGAAACGCTGCCAGCCGACCTGTGAGGATTGCCCCTGAGGGCCGCCCGTTCGTCGTGGCCGGCGTACTGGTCCTCGCGGTCCTGGCCACCGTGGGCATCTCGCTGGGCGGGTGGTGGTGGGCCGCAGCCGTCGGCTGGCTGCCGGTGGCCCTCTGGGTCCCCTGGTTCTTCCGCGACCCCGATCGTGGCGGTCCCCGGGGAGAGGAGTTGATTCTGGCCCCCGCCGACGGCAGGGTCGTGTCGGTGGTGGATCTGCGGGAGCGTCAGTTCGTCCAGGGGGACGCCACCCGCGTATCGGTGTTCATGAACGTGTTCAACGTGCACGTGAACCGGCATCCCGTGAACGGCACGGTGGGCCACCGGGAGTATCGGCCCGGCAGGTTCGTGAACGCGACGCTAGACAAGGCGAGTGAGCACAATGAGCAGATGTCCCTCGGCATCCGGACCCACCGTGGCCCAGTGCTGGTACGGCAGATCGCCGGGCTCGTCGCGCGGCGCATCGTGACCGACCCGCAGGTGGGCGACTCCGTGCGTCAGGGCGAGCGCTTGGGACTCATCCGGTTCGGCTCGCGGGTGGACACGTTTGTCCCCCGAACCGCCAGCGTTCGCGTGCGGCAGGGTGACCGGACCAAGGCAGGCGTGACCGTCATCGCGGAGTGGTCGGCATGACGCGAGCACAGCGGCGACGCCGACGCGTGCGGCGAGCCATCATCGTGGTTCCCAGCCTCTTCACGCTGGCCAACCTGTTCTTCGGCATCTGGGCGATCGTGCTCGCCTCGCAGGGCCAGTTCTACCTGGCCAGCTGGTGGATCGTGATCGCCGGCGTGTTGGACATGCTGGATGGGCAGCTGGCG
>JBDGXT010000136.1:0-7077 GCA_039584455.1 Gemmatimonadota bacterium | reverse complement strand
CGAGATGCTGTCGATCTGGAGATACCGACCCATGTACCGCGTGGCTTCGGCTTCGTTCTCCTGCATGACCGCAATGACGACGAGCTGGCCGATGGCCGCGGCGAAGTCGGGGTCCCGCTCGTGCACCTGCTCGAACTCCCAGCGCGCCGCGGTCGGCTCGATCCCGAGCAGGGCGCCGAAGTAGACCTTCATGAATCCCAGTATGAGCCAGGCGTCCACCGCGTCGGGGTGGCGCTCCACGATGCCCTGGAACACTTCCTGGGCCCGGCTGAGATCGCCATCGCCCACGAGGACCTCGTAGCCCTCCATCAGCTCGCGTGTGGTGGGGTCGAGTCCGTCCTTGTAGCGGCGCGCGGCGTCGAGCGCCGAACGGGCGGCCCCGGTCCCTCGCGTCGGTTGTGTGCGCAGGATCTCTGCCAGCATGCGCTTGAAGTAGGCGGGCGCGAACGACGAGTCGAGCTCGATCACCTCGTCGAACCGCTCGATTGCCAGATCGAACGCCGCACGGCGGAAATGCGTGTCACCCTCGTAGTACGCGTTGAAGGCGCGCAGTCCGCTGGGGAGCGCCGGATTCCAACCGGCGCGCTCACCGGCCACGCGCTCGGCGAACGCGGAGGACACGATGCCGGAGACGAGTTCCGACAGGCTGTCGGCCGGCCCCGCCGCCTCCGCGCTGCGGATCAGCCGTTGGGAGGAGCCGTCGCGGACCTGCACCTCGATGCTGAGTCGTCCGGACCCCGAGAGTTCGGCCATGCCCCATAGGATTTCGGAGGCGCCGAAGCTCGCTGCCACGAACCTGGCCAGGGTGTCGAGGGTCGCGCCGCCGGCTTGGAAATGATCGGCGATCGCGAGGCGCACCCGCTCCGCGCTCAGTACGCGGTATTCGGGCAGCCAATGGAGCTGGTCCTCGAACGCCTGGGGCAACGCGGCCGTCAGATCGATCTCCTGGATGTCGCTCGCCACCGAGAATGGGAGCACCGCGATGGTCGAGGTGCGCATCGCTCCGGCGCCGCGGTCCCACGGCGCTCCCCAGATGGACCACCCGGCCAGCGCGCCCACCACTACCGCCGCCACGATTCCCACGACCCACTTCAGGGGTCGTGGCTTGTGCTCCGCTTTCTTGAGCGCTTCGAGCCATTCGTCGGCCGACTTGGGTCGACGCTGTCGGTCCAGAGCCAACGGGGCAGCCAGCACCCGTGCCTGCGTCGGGCTCAGGTCGGGCCGGGCCAGGATCACGGCACGCTCGGCGGATGAGACATCGCTGAACATCTCGATGCGCTGTCCGGTGAGGGCCTCGCAGGCGACGGCGGCCAGGGCATAGAGGTCGGCCCGGCCGTCGATGTGCTCGCCGTCCGAGGCCTGTTCGGGCGCCATGTACGCCGGCGTTCCCACCACGGCGCCCGTCTGTGTAATGTGCTCGCTTCCCGCCGCGCTGATGGCCCGCGCGATCCCGAAGTCCGCCACCTGGGCGTGCCCGGCCGAAAGCAGGACGTTCTCCGGCTTGATGTCGCGGTGCACGATGTCCCGCGCGTGTGCGTAACTCAGCGCCGTCGCCACTTCACGGATGAGCTGCAGCGTGTCGTCGAGCGGGAGCTGTCGCTCGCGCTTCATGCGGTCGCGCAGCGACTCGCCCTCCACGAACGGCATCACGTAATACAGCAGGCCGTCTGCCTGGCCGGAGTCGTGTACGGGGAGGATGTGCGGATGCTGTAACCTGGCAGTGATCTCGATCTCCCGGAGGAACCGCTGCGGGCCCAGGGCCGAGGCCAGCTCGGGAGACAGGACCTTCACGGCGACGTGGCGGTTGTGCTTGAGATCGTGGGCCAGGTAGACCGTCGCCATGCCGCCGCGCCCGATCTCGCGCTCGATCAGGTAGCGTTCCGCCAGAGCCTGCTTGACCCGGCGGTAGTGCACATCCCCCGTGGTGGTGGTGGATTCAGGGTTGGTCGAGGGGGGTGGAGATTTCCCCGGGACGGTGGTGGCTCCACCGCACTTGGGGCAGAAGCTGGCGTCCTCGGGAAGAGGGACGCCGCATTTGGGACAGGCTTGCTCCGGTGCACCCATGGACCACCTGCCAACCTGTGCTTTCGGGAAGATGCCGGCGGACCGCACCCGGTGCAAGCAGCCTACAGCTGCTGGAGGATCCGCTGCCGCTGTCCCTCGGTGAGCATGTCCCGCGCCACGATGTCGCGCACGATGCGGGCGACGAACGCGTAGCCCCGCGGCTCGGCCACCATCCAGCGCTGCCACTCCAGCTCGTCCAGCGCCGCCGTGAGCGCCTCACCGTGCAGGTCCGTTGCCCGCTCGAGCAGTGTTACCTCGACCCGGTCCCCCAGCACGGCGGCCGCGGCCAGCGCCTGCTGGGCATCCTTGGTGAGGCGGCGGAACCCTACGCGAATCGCCGCGACCACCGCATCGGGAAGGTCCGCCGGCAGGGTCTGATCGAGCGTCTTGGCCGGCTCGGGCCACGCCCCGGTGATGGTGCCGAGATCCAGGCCCAGCGCCACCGCGTGCAGCAGCTCGACGGCGAGTAGCGGGAGCCCTGCCGAGTCGGCGGCGACGCGCCGCGCGAGCCGGTCGAGTTCGGCGTCCTCGAACGTCGGAACGGCCCATGCTGCCAGATCTCGCACGGCGTCATCGTCCAGCGGCGCGAGGAGTATCGCGGTCCCGGCGACGTCGCGCCCGATACGCGAGCGCAGATCGTCCAGCTCGCTGCGCGGGAGTTGCGGCTGTGTGCTGAAGAGCACGCACAGCGGGAGAGAAGAGAGGTCTCGCACGGCGGCGATGAGTGCGAGCAGGGTGTCGCGGTCGAGCCAGTGCGCGTCGTCCACCAGGAGCACGACGGGTTGCTCCTCGGCCACCACCCGCAGCACGTTGCGCAGCGCATTGCCAAGGGTCTCCTCCGACGGCTTCCCCGCGCCGAACCGATCGGTCCATTCGGGGAGTGCGGCGGCGAACGCGCCCAAAGCGGACGGTGATGCCGCTGCGAGTCCGCGGGCGTCGAGTAGGCCGCCGCGCGCCAACCCCAGAACGCCGCTCCACGACTGCTCCGTGTCGGCTTCCACCGCCCGCACGGCGGCGACGGTCGCGCCCTCGAGGCGGGCGCGGGTCAAGAGCTCCTCGGCGAGGCGGGACTTGCCCAAGCCGGAGTCGCCTTCGAGCACACACGCGGTGGCACGCCGGTCGGTCATGCACGTCTCGAGGGCCTCGAGCAACTGCTCCAACTCGGCCGCGCGTCCTACGAGCGGGGTGCGTCGCAACTCGGCGCCCTGATCGGGCTCGGTCGGTACCTCGCCGGAGAGTCGCCACACCCGCTCCCGTTTCACTCGCTCGGCAAGCGCCGCTGTGTCGCCGTCCGGTGCGGCACCCACGTCGTCGAGCCGCTGCGCGAACTGCTCGTACCGCTCCAGTGCGCCCGCCCGATCACCGGTGATGGCCAGCGCCTTCATCGCCACTTGCACACCGCCGTTTGCGCCCGGGTCGAGATCGAGCGCCCGGGCCGCCACTTCGGCCGCGTGGCTCACCTCCCCATGGTCCAGCAATCCGTGCGCCCAGTAGATGAGCGCTGCGCTCGTGCGCCGTCGCCACTGCAGCCGCTCCGCTCCGAGCCAATCTTCGAAGCCCGAGGCATCGGGCACGCTGAACCCCTCGAGGAAGTCGCCTGTGGTCAACTGCGCCGCTTCTTGCCACTCGCCTTGTCCTTCCAGCGCCGCGAACTCCTCGGTATCGAGCCGCACCGCCCCCTCGGTGAGGCGCACCTGGTCATGCGCGGTGGTCAGGTTCTCCTCGCCCAGCGTGCGGCGCAGCACGCGGATTGCCTCGCGCAGCGAGTGACGCGCCGAGGATTCCGGCTTCTCGGCCCACAGCAAGCCCATCAGGTGCTCACGTGCGCGGGTGCGCTTGGGCGAATGGGCGAGATACATGAGCAGCGCGAGGTTCTTGCGCCACAGCAGTTCCGCCGGCGCGGCGCTCCCGTCCACGGTGACCTCGACCGGTCCGAGCGTGCGGCAGATGATCATTCGCTGCACGCCGCGGCTCGCTCGGCCGCCTCCTGCTGGAGGGATCGGTACGCGGGCTCGGCACCGTGCCACAGCTCCGCCACGCGACCGAAACGGCGGCATGCCGACCGCTCGTCGCCCCGCTCGGCCGCGGCCGCTGCCCGCAGGTACTCGGCGTACGCTCCGAGCGCCCAGTCGATCTCGGCGGGCTCCGCCTCCCGCACCAGCGTCACGCGCAGGATCATGTGCTCGTACCAGCTTCGGGCACTGTCCGCCTTGGTGGGCTCGCCCGCGCGGTCGAACCACTCGGCGCGCTTCAGGTGCAGCGCCGCGCGCCCGAACGGGTCGCCGTGGCGCATCCCCAGCGAGTCGAAGGCCAGCAGCGGGTCGGTCCGCTCCACGGCCATGAGCCAGCGCCGGCGCGCCGCCAGCTCCGCCGCCTGCAGGTGCAGCGAGAGCCTCGCGGCCAGGATGTCGTCGGTCGCGGCGTGTAGCTGATCGAGCCAGCCGGCAGCGGCCGGCAGGTCGTTGCGGGCGTAGGCATCGAGTCCGAGTGCCCAGGCGGCACGCGCAGCGAAGCCCGGCTGCCGCGCGAAGCGCTCGAGCACGGCTCGACCCCGCTCGACCTCCGCGTCGGGGATGCCGGGTATTCCCAGCGCCGCAGGCACCACGCGCCACTCGGCCGCCTGGAACGTCGCCTCGGCCGTGTCGAGCAGCAGCGCCGCCTGGTCGAACAGCGGCAGGGCCTCGGCCGGGCGGCCCAATGCGAACAGTCCCAGTGCCCGCGCCTCCACCGCAGTAGCCTGGGTGGCGCGGTCGCCAGCCGATTCCATGAGGATCCCGCCGGCCACCTGCGCGATGAGCTCGTGCGCGTCGAAGGCCGCCGCGGTTCGGAGGTACGTCACGAGGTTGGTGTCCTGGAGAGCCTCTGGAGTCAACATGGGCCCCGCGGTCTCCGGTTCGAACACCCCGGCGTAGAGCACCTCGTACAGCGGCGGCACGTAAAACATCACCTCGGACTCGGGGGCGTGCACCTCGGTGAACCCATCGAGTGCGCGTCGTGCGGCGTCCTTGCGGTGCAGCCGCACCGACACCTGAAACAGGTGCGAGCAGCGCCGCGGCCGAGTCGAGCGGCAACCCGATCAGGGCGCCGCGGTGCATCATCTCTTCGCCGAACAGGAACGTCGCGTACCCATCGCGGGGAAAGTCGGCCACGATCTGTGCGTACCGCCCTAGCCGCTCCCGCAGGCTGGGCGCGAGCTGCGCCTCTATCAGCCGGTAGTCGAGCTCGCCCAGCTCGTCCATGTGGTGGTCGAGGAGGTCGCGCAGATCCACGGGGGAAGGCCGTCCCTCCAGCAGCCAGCGCCAGGCCTCGGCGAAGCGCCAGGAGGCGAGGGGGAAGCCGGGGTCCAGCTCGATGGCGGTTTGGTAGTGCTCGATGGCCGAGTTCCACGCGTTGCGGTAGAAGGCCCGCTCCCCCTCGACGAATTCGTGGAGGGCGGAGTCGCCCCTGCCGCTGAACACGCCCAGCATCTCGTATTGGGTGGCTCCGGCGATCTCGCGGGTGAGGCTGTGCGCCACCGCGGCCGCGATGCCAGCGAAGTCGTCGTCGGCCCGGCGGCGTACCGGCGTCACCGTCTGGATGCGGCCGGGCTCGTTCACCAGGTTGAGATCGACCTGCAGCGAATCGCCTGACACCGACACTGCACCCGTTGCCACGTACCTGGCGCGGAGCAGCCGGGGCACGTCGGACACCGTCACGCCTGCTCCCGCCGAGTCCCACCACGCGGCTGCCACCTGCGGGTTCATCCAGCGGACTGATGCCGGAAGGAAGCCGGGTGCGAGGCTCGCCAGGATGCCGCCCAGCCCGGGTGCGGTGGCGCCCGTTACCTCCAGCGGAAGGATGGCTAGATCGTACCACTCCGCCTCCGGGGTTGCCGGCCGCGGCGCGAACGTGAACACCAAGGCTGCGCCGGCTGCCAGGCCGGAAACGGTGAGCAGGAAGGTGCGCCGGCGGTACTTGGTCGTGCGCGTGTGCCACAACGCGTGTCGAAAGCTGCGGGCGTCGGGCCAGCGATGCGTGGGCTCGGGCGCGAGCGCCCGCTTGAGAATGGCCTGCAGTGCGTGTGGTACGCCCGACCAGTCAATGGGATCGCCCGGGAGCAGCGCCTCCCAGCGGCGGCCGGTGAGCGCTTCGTAGAGCACCATGCCCACGGCGTACAGATCGGTTTGGGGCGTGACCTCCCCCCCGAGGGCCTGTTCCGGCGGCATGTACCCGGGCGTGCCGGTGACGGCGAGGGCGCCCGACGGCGGGACGGTTTGCGGTCCCGAGGCGGTGGAGATGCCGAAGTCGGCCAACAGGGCGCGGTCCTCAGCAAGGAAGATGTTGCTCGGCTTGATGTCGCGGTGCACGACGCCCGTCGCATGGACCGCTTCCAGGGCGGCCAGCACGTCGCGCCCGAGCTTGACCGCATCGCTGCGAGGGAGGGGCCCACGTTTCAAGCGTTGCGCCAGGGTCGCTCCCTCAATGAAGTCCATCACGTAGTAGAAGAAGCCCTTGGCCTCACCCGCCCGGTGGATACTCACGGCGTTGGGGTGATGCAGGCTGGCGAGGACCCGCGCTTCTTTGAGGAACCGCTCGGTGGCTGTTGCCGTCGCCATCTCGGGGCGGATGATCTTGACGGCAACCATGCGGTCTAGCGCCACGTCGCGCGCCAGGAACACCATGCCCATGCCGCCGCTGGCGATCTCCCCTTCCACCTCGTAGTCAGGGAGCCGCACAGGCGGTAGAGGATGGAGGGCATGGGGGGAAGCGGCGTCGCAGTGTCGCTCGAGATGTGTGGACAAGCCGAATCTGCCCCTCCGGGGGCCGGCGTCAAGTTGCTGTGACGGTTGGAGTTGGTTGGCCGAGCTGGGTCCCCGCGGAGTAGCTTAGGAGGTCACGGACGGGGGATGGTTCGATGAGGATCACGCGCATCGCGGCCTACCAGGTGGATCTGCCGTTGCACGAGGGGAAGTACGCCTGGTCGGGGGGCAAGTCGGTCTCGCTGTTCGACAGTACCGTCGTGCGGGTCGAGAC
>JBDGXT010000135.1:0-11668 GCA_039584455.1 Gemmatimonadota bacterium | reverse complement strand
TCCTCCTGCAGCATCTCGCTGTAGCCGATGATGGCGTTGAGCGGCGTGCGCAACTCGTGGCTCATGTTGGCGAGGAACTGGCTCTTGGCACTGTTGGCGTCCTCGGCCTCGCGCCGCGCGTCGAGCAGCTCGCTGACGTCGTGGTACAGGCCCATCAGACCCACCCGCTCGCCGTCCACCTCGACCGGAACCGCCAGCACCTCCACGTCGACCAGGGTGCCGTCCTTGCGGCGGCGCTGGCCGATGCCCTTCACGGCGTGGTCGGACGCCTCCTGCGTGTACGCCACCGCCTGCGCCCGCGTCTGCTCGGTGGTGATCAGGTCATCGAGGTTGCGTCCCAGCACTTCCTGCTCGGTGTAGCCGTACAGCTTCTCGAACGCGGGGTTGATCGACACGATCCGGTGGTCGGGGTCGAGCGTGACGATGGCGACGGGGCTGTTGCGCACCAGCTCCGCGAAGTACTGCCTCTGCTGCCGCGCCGAGGTGTAGAGCCGCGCATTCTCGATCGCTACGGCGGCCTGCGTCGCGAACAGCTTCAGCAAGCGGTGGTCCTCGGGGCCAAACTGACGGTCGCGGTCGGAGTGCCAGAAGTCGATGACGCCGACGAGCTGCCCCGCCACCACCAGGGGGAGCACCACGGCCGCGTGTGCTTCGACCGTGGCATACCGCTCGGAGCGACCGGCCCACTCCTCGTAATCCGTGATGATGAGCGGCTCGAGTGTCTGGGCCACGTGCCCCATGGCGCCCTCGCCCACGGCGAGCCGGGAGCCCACGGAAACCTGCTCCATGGCGTGGTTCGCCACGATCTCCAGCTCATGTGCCCGCTCGTCGTAGATGGCGAGCTCCCCGCCACTCACCCCCAGCAGGCTCACGGCGCGCCGCAGCACGGCCTGCAGCAGTTTGGGCAGCTCCAGCTCGGCTGAGAGGTCGGCCATCGTCTCCAGCAGGGCCTGCTGTTCATCGGCCCGGCGCCGTTCCGACGCCAGGAGCTGCTGTTGGCTCTCCAGCAGCCGCGCCCGCGCGATGGCGATGGCGGCCTGGGCGGTGGCCGCCGTGAGGATGTCCTGGTCCTCGGGGGCGAACGCCTCCGGCGTCTCGCTCTCCACCACCAGCACACCGGCGGGCTTCCCTTCGATGATGAGGGGCACGTCGATCTCCGAGCCGGTGCTGAGGCCCGGGATGTAGAGTGGCTCCTTGGTGACGTCGGGGGTGTAGTGGACCTGGCCGTCCTCGAGGGCGCGGGCGCTCAGTCCCTCGCCCTTGGGGACGCGCCACCCCGCCGCGGTGTCCTCCCACCCTACGGCTGCGCGCATCACGCGGTCGCCGGTGGCCTCGTCGACCAGGAACAGCCCTACGAAGTGGTAGCCCAGCGACTCGTCGCGCAGACCGTGCACGACGCGCCGGCAGATCTCGTCTTCGTCGATAGCGGCGGCGAGCTCGGCGCTCAGCCGCAGCAGCGCTGCCTGACGGCGGGCGAGGCTGTCGTCGGGACGATTGGATTCTGGAGGACGCACAATCCAGACAAACTGCCTCCCCGATGCCCCTACCACAATAGCCGGCGGCATTGGTTGACGTGGTCAAACGAGTGGGGGCTCGAGCGGACGACGGGACGTGTGGGTGGGGGATTGGCCCCGATGGACTCGAACCATCATTTCCGGAGCCAAAGTCCGGCGTCCTACCGTTGGACGAGGGGCCAGTGCGCAGGCAATCTACTGTGGATGGGGCAGGGGGTGCCAACCGCCGGGGGTGCGATCGGCGAAGAGCGTGCTGCGAGGGGCGCCCTGAGCGCCCCTCAGTCGACGACGCCCTCCCAGCCGGTCGACTGGCGCAGCACGGAGGCCACGGCCTGCTGCAGCTCGGTGGCGTCGAGCGGCTTCACCAGCGTGCGCAGGGCACCGTACTCTTCGGCGACGGGCAGCTGGTCGGGGCTCACCCCGGACACGGCGATGATCTTGACGTCGGGAAAGCGGTCCGTCAGCTCGCGAATCGTCTTGAGCCCGTTCATCACGGGCATCGCCAGGTCCACGATCACGGCGTCCGTCGGCGCGCGCTGGTAGAACTCGAGGCCCACCTCGCCGTTGGGCGCGTAGTGGACTTCGTGCTCGGCGGCCTCCAGAGCCGCGCCCGCGGCGAGGCGCGAGACCTCGTCGTCGTCGATCACGAGGATGGTAGGCATGACTCCCCCGGGTCCAAGCCGACTCCATTCCTAAGGGGTTCCGAGCCGGCCGTCAAACAGAGCGGCGCCGGCGCAGGGCGCCGACGCCGCTCACGACTCGTCGCCAGGCCAGTCTAGAAGAGCTGCACCCAGCCGCGGGAGCGTAGCGGGCTCCCAGCCGCCGCCGCCTGTTGCGCACGCCGGATGGCGCACAGGGAGTAGTTGAGGTCCACCGTCCCGATGAGGGAGTTGTCGTCCAGATCCACGTTGGCCGCCAGCACACCGCCGTTGAACTTGTTGCCGTTCCCGGCCGACTTGAGGGAGCCGCGCACCACGACGATGCCGAAGAACTCGAAGCCGCCCTGGGCATCGAGGTCACCGTCCACCAGCAGCAGTCCCTGGCCGACCCCGGTGTTCACGGTCATGTCGCCGTTCACGTAGATCACGGGGTAGTAGCTGCCGCAGGCCCCGGTAGGGTTGAGGGGGTCGCCCCAGTTCGTCTGCTGTCCGATGTCGCAGTCTCCGCCGCCGTCCAGCATCGGCCCGAGGTTCTGGTAGTTGCCGGCGGGGAGCTTCTTGTTGGCGAGCCGCTTCAGCGCCTCCCAGTCCCCGTCCTCGTAGTCGAAGAACGTGTCGTCGTCGATGAAGGGATCCTCGTCCACCTTGGGATCGCCGAAGACGCACGCGGTCCCCTTGCACCCCCCGGTCCACTTAATGTCGTCCTCATCGGGCACGCGGAGCCCAGCCTTGGCCGGGCCCGGGGGTGCGCAGGCAGTCCATCCCGGAGGCACGTGGTCGTTACCGTCCAGGCCCGCGTTGCCGCCGATCGTGCCGGGGCCCCGCGTGGTGAGTGCCGCCTGGATGTCGAATAGAATGGAGCGCAGCTTCACGAACGCGCCGATGCGCTGCCGGGCCAGCCCCGAGCCGCTGTAGCCGGTGATGTCCACCAGGAACAGCTCATTGTTGAGGCGGCGCACGGTCCCGTCGTATCGGCCGCTGCCCGCAGCCGACGCGCCCGCGATGGAATCGGTTCCCATCGGGGGCATGACGTTCCAGGACACGACGTCCCAGTTCGCGATCGTCTCGGTGACGCCGTACTCGGCCGCCGCGAACGCCTGCTCCACCTTGCGGGAGTTCTGTCCCGCGCGGTTCTCCAGCATGGCCGACATGAAGAAGCCCGATACGAGGGCGCCCACCACCACGAGCGAGAGGATCGTGAGGAGCAGGGCGATGCCGCGCTCGTCGCGCAGCCGTGGCGTGTGACTCGTTCGACTCGTCATGGTCAGAACCCCTGGTTGTTGCGCAGCGTCACGCGCGTGATGACCGAGTCTTGGACGTAGCCGATCCCACCGCTCGGCAGGTGTGCCGTGCGTGGTGAGCGGCCGCGCACCACGAGTCCGACACTCGCGACGTCGAGCACCGTCGTCGCGTTGGCCCCCGTGCTGTCGTAGTACGCGAACTGCAGTCCGTCGGCGGTGAGGGGGCCCACCAGCTCTTCCCAGTCGCTCCACCCGCCGCCGCGGTTGGCGGCGCGCTGCCCGAGCCAGTAGTCCCCTCCCGCATCCTGATACAACTGGATCTCTTCGGCCTGGAACCCCCGGATGGGAGCGCCGGCGAAGGTCCCCGTGAGTGCCGAATCCGGCCCTCCCGAGGCGGCCGTAATGGTCACGTTGAGCACCGTTCCCGGTGCGCCGTCCGGGCAGTTGCCGGGACCGCTGGCGATCAGCCCGCCCACCAGCCAGCGATCGTCCGAGCGGAGGCCCGGGTCGCCGTCCCGGAACAGCAGGATCGAGTCGAGCGCCGAGGTTGGGGCACGCACGCCGAACTGCAGCGAGTCCCGCAGTATGAAGCCCACACCGCCCACGATGGCCTGGGGTGCCGTGCATAGCACCCCGGTCCAGCGCATCCCGCGGATGCCGAGCTTCGTGGCGCTGGCCGACTGGATGTCGCGGTCCGAGGCATCGAGCTCGCGCAGTGCGTAGGTGAGGTACAGGGCCGCGGCGCGCGTGCTCTGCTGCACGTGCAGCCGCTGGACCTGCGTGCCCGTGATACGCTGGGTGGAGCCGATGGATTGCTGGATGGCCGCGAGGATCACCCCCAGCATGACCATCACGATCAAGAGCTCGATCAGCGTGAAGCCGCGGTTGGTCAGCGCACGCACAGGATCGAGCTCTCCACGGTGTCTGTGCGGATGATGCCCCGCAATCCCGGGTAGGTCACGAGCAGCTCCACGTGGGTGGCGCTGCCGCCGTAGGCCGGCTCCACGTCCCATACGAGCTGATAGGCGCCGCCCCGGGTGGTACTGCCGTCCGTGAGGACGCCGCAGCTCACCCCTCGCATCGTCTCGAGTTGCTCGCGGGCATAGAAGGACGCGGTGGCCGCCCGGTCGCCCGCGGCCAGCAGCTGGACCACCAACATGTTGGCACCCAGCAGGGCCAGCAGCCCCCAGACGAAGATGGTGACGGCCACGATCAGCTCGACGATGGTAAAGCCACTCTCGTTCTTCACCATACGGGCCGTCCCACGGGTGTGATGAGCAGCGAGTTCGAGTAGCCCGCCTTGGAGAAGGTCATGGTGATCGAGGCGCTGGCCAGCGCCACCCCCTGCGGGGTGAACAGCACCGAGTCACCGTCGGTCGTGAAGGTCACGCCGAAGTGATCCAGGAACCGATCGACGTTTCCCACGGTGTCGAGCCCGGCGCCCTGAAGGGGGCACGACGTGATCCAGACGCGATGGGCGGAGTCATCGATGTGCAGCACGGCGGAGCAGCCACGGTACACGGCTGTGGCTCGCCCGCGCGCCAAGTGAGTGGTGATCTGGCGACGCGCAGAACGCACGTCCTACGGATTCAACGAGGGTGAATCCAGAACGCGACACCCACCCTCCTTCGGCCGCGTCAGGGCCGCAGAGCGGAGACCCACTGCTCCGCGACACGGGAATCGCCTCGCCGTTACCGCGAGGGTCCTCTAGTAGACCCTCTAATAGCGGTGTAAAACCGGCGCAAGATGTGTCGCGCGTCACAGTCCGACACCCCCCACATTTCGTAGACACATAGTGGACCGGAGTGTACCTTGGCACACGCTGTGGCTACCTACACGCTGATTGTCTCCAACCCTCCGCACGGCGAGGTCGACCCCGCCCGCGCGGCGCCCGGCCTCGGGCTTGCCCCGGCCGAGCTCCGAATGAAGGCCAACTATCCGGTTCCGGAGATATGGCTCGCCGCGACCGAGGCGGTCAAGATGGAGGAGACCGCCGCTGAGCTGACGGCTGCCGGGCTCCGCGTGGCGATCGTGCCCGGTGAGGCCCTGGGGGCGCTGCCCCCGCGAGAAGAGACGCAGTCGTTCGTGTTTTCCGATGCGGGCCTCGTGGCGGCGGTCGAAGGCGCCGAGGTGACCGTCCCGTACGATGCCAGTGCCACCGCCGTGTACTGCACGCCGCGGCAGCGATCGGGACTGGATCCGGCGCACACGGGCGGGAGCGGCATCACCGAGGGGATCGCGCGGCGCAGCAGCTCCGTGTTCATGACGCGCGACTCACTGGTGGGCTTCGGTGGGCTCGGCGGACGCAGCAGCGCAGCGGGCGGTAGCGAGGCGGGGCCGGGAGAATCGTCATTCCTCGACGTGTACTTCACGGACGGGGGTACGGCGCGGCGCCTCACGGTGCTGCAGAATTCGGTGGACTTCAGCGGGCTGGGAGAGCTGGCGCTGCCCAACGCCACGACCAACATGGAGATGTTGGTGCAGGAATTCGAGGAGCGATTCACGAACGGCTCGGTGGACCGGCGGCTGGTGAACATGCAGCCGCGGCAGCGACCGATGGTGGGGAAGCCCGCTCCCGAACACCCCGAGCGCAAGGGGTTCTCCTTCGCGACGGAGGCCCTGAACCTGCTGCTGGAGTCGATCTCCCCCGAGCTCAAGCAGGCGAGTCAGTTCGAGCTGTCCTCCCGCCTCGCTTTCCTCACCGCCGCGTGACCCGGCGAGCCGCTCCCTAGCGATCCTCCGGCCCCGGGGCCGGTGCGTCGCGGGTCCACGTCGCGATCACCTCTCTATCGCGTGAGCCGATCTCGAGTGCGGCGCCGTCGCGCTCCGCCTCGTTCTTGTAGATCCCCAGCACGGCCGATCCCGATCCCGACATCCGCACGAGTAGGGGATGGGTCCCAGCGACCTGCTCGAAGATCGTTCTGAGCTCGGGCTCTCGGCCGAACACGGGCCCCTCGAAGTCGTTCCCACCGAGCCGTCCGATGCCGCCCCAGGTGGCGAACCCATCTCGCTCCAGCACCACAGGGCCGCGGCGCTGCTCTCGCGCCGCTCCCGCGTCCAGCAAGGCGTAGGCGCCTTTGGTGTCGATGCCGAAGCGCGGCACGACCAGGAGGGCGGGAGCCGTCTCGGGCGGTCGCAGCCGAAACAGGCGCTCGCCCCGGCCCCATCCCAGCGCCATCGGCGCTCCGGAAGCCAGGAACGCCACGTCGCTCCCCAGCTGCGCCGCGAAGTGCAGGATCTCCTGCCGCGGGATCGCGTCGTCGGCCAGGCGGTTCACGGCGTGAAGGGCGGCCGCGCCGTCGCTGGAGCCGCCACCGAGCCCGGCCTGCACGGGGATCCGTTTCACCAGGTGCAGCCGCACCCCGAAATGGGAGCCGGTGGCCTCGAGCACCTTGGCGGCGGCACGGTAGGCGAGATTGTCCTCTGCCGGTCCCGTGTCCGCTCCCTCGGTCGTGAGGGCGATGCCGCTCCCCGTCCGCTCGACCAGGAGTTCGTCGTGCAGCTCGAGCAGGGTGAACAGCGTCTCGAGTTGGTGAAATCCCGAGGCCTCCCGCGCGAGCACCCGCAGGAACAGGTTCGCCTTCGCGTGGGCCCGAACGGTCACGCGGTCAGGCATCGTCTACCGCCTCGCCCTCATTGTTCACCGGAAGGTGCCGCAGATCGACCAGGTGAAGATGCGCGCGTGAGAGCGACCACATCCCCAGCAGCGTGATGGGCAGGAACGTGCCCAGGTGGTACCCCACGGCGTACGACACTGCGCGCCCCGCTTCCACGCCGTAGAGAGCGAGGGACACGCGGGTCATGGCCTCGAAGGGGCCGAAGAAGCCCGGGGAAGAGGGGATCGCCACGCCGAACGCGATCAGACCCTGGAGCAGGAGCGCCGCGCTCCGGGGCACGTCGATGTCGAACGCCACCAGTCCCATCCCGAGCGACGCCGCCGACACCAGCCACACTACGAACGACCAGACGATCACGAGGGCGAACTGCCCGGGGCGCCGCAGGGCGTCGAGCCCGGAGAGCATGCCCTCCAGGATTTGCAGCAGGCGGTCGGCCCAGCGCGTGGGAAGCACCCGGTGGCTGACCCGGTGCGCGACGCGCAGGGCCGGCGCCGGCCAGTGTACCAGCACGAGGGCCACCAGCAGGAGCCCGCCGAAGAAGACCCCTGCGCCCCGCGCCACCCCGCCCAGCGTAACACCGCCGACCGCCGTGCCGGCCGCGAACCCGCCGGCCGAGATCGCCATGGTGAGCAGGGCCACCAGCGTAATGCCGTCCAGGACTCGCTCCACCGCGATCGAAGCGAACGCCGTGGAGAACCGGACGGCCGTGAGGCGCTGCGCCGCGTACGCCCGGGCGAACTCGCCAGCCCGCGCCGGCAGCAGATTGTTCGCCATGAAGCCGATCGCGGTGGCGTGCCACAGGGGGGTGAAGGGGAGGGTCTCTCCCTCGAGGCGCAGCAGGTAGCGCCACCGCATGGTGCGGAGGGGAAACTGGGCCGTCGCCAGCACGAAGGAGGATGGACACTACGATCCCCACCACGCCGGACCAGCGGAGGTGACGGGCGGACTTACTGTTGCTTGGTGCCGAGTTCGAAGAGATCGAAGGCTTCCTCGATGAGGTCGCGGACGTCGGCCTCGCCGGCACCGCCACCGAGCGCCGCGCGAATCTGCGCACGGAGGCCGAGCGCGCGGTCGACGGCGGCCTGGCCGCGGTAGCAGAGGTCCGTGATCGACACGATCACCTCGGTCGGCTCCGCCGCAGGAGCCGGCGTTGGGGCTGGTGCCGCCGCGGCCGGGCGCGGTACCGCTGCCGGTGCCGCAGCCTGCGCCGGGTCGCTCGGAGGTCCGGCGAGGAGCTCATCCAGCGAGGGCGCGCACTCTCGGAGCGGGTGCCGCCTGAGCCGCGACGGGTTCGGCGGCCGGCGTGGCAGTCGGCGGTGGGGCAGAGGGCGCCTCGCCCACCGGTGCGGGGGCTGCGGGCGCCGCCACGGCCGGTGCCGGCGCTTCAGGTGCTGCGGCTGCCGGTGCTGCAGGCGCTGGTTGCGGCTCCCCGCCCAGTGCCGCCGTCACCCCCGCCAGGCGCTCAGCAGACTGCGGTTCGGCGCCGGGCGCGCTCTCGGCCAGCACGGCGGCCGCTGCCCGCAACTGCCCGGCGAACTCCGCCGTCTGCTGTACCGCCGCGCCTCGCGCGACGGCCTGCCGCGCCGCGTTGGCGAAGCGGGCCACGGCATCCTGGAGCGGGTCTCCGCCCGCGGCTGCCAGCGCCCGGAACGTCGTGGCGAGGGCCTGCGCGCGCAGCTCGCGCTGCGCCGCCGCCTGTCCCTGCTCCAGCTGGTCGGCCGCCAGGCGCAGGTGCTCGCCGTGGGAGACGAGCTCGAGACGGTCCAGCTCGGCGGGGCGCACTGAGGCGGTGCCGCGCTCCACCACGTGCGGTCCGTCGTCCTCGTGGTACAGCGCGTCGATCGGCGGTACGTCCCCTTCCAGGTCGACGATCGCCCCGAGGCGCCTCGCGAAGTCCAGGGTCTCCTCGGCGTCCGGATCGGCCTGTCCGGCAGTGGAGATCTCGCGCGCCGCACGCGAGAGGGCCTTCGCCCCGGCGTTGAACAGCAGTGCGGCATCGGCCACCGGCTCGCGACGCCGTGAGATCTCCCCGACCGCGCGCTCGACGCCCTCCAGCAGATCCGGCATGGGCGGCAGCTCGGCGAGCATGGCGAGGCCGCGCAGCGGCTGCATCACGGTCAGCACCCGCTCCAGGGGGTCCCGCGTGGTTGGGTCCTGCTGGAGCGACCTCGCGACCTGGTCGAGCACGCTGGCCACGGTCGCGCCCTCGCGTCCGATGAACGCGCGGGTGCCGGTATCCAGGACATCGGCCGGGGTACGCTCGCGCGGGGCCGCCGGCTGGGTGACCTGCGGCTCGAGCTCGGCGATCAACGCTTGCGCCTTGGTCTCCTCGGCCTCGGACCAGGCGGCGACCGCCCGCACTAGAATCTTGAACTCGTCCACCGCCTTGATGGCGAGCTGTTTGGTCCCCTCATCCCAGGGGCGGCGATTCTCGTGCACCGCCCGCGTGAAGCTCTCGAACGCGGCCGCGGCGGTGGCGATGGGAGCCTGCTTGGCCATCAGCGCGGAGCCGCGTAGCTGGCGGGCCAGGCCGACCAGTTCGGTAGTCTTGGGCGCATCGGGTCCGGACACGAGTGCGTCGAGGCGCTCGAGGTACTCGCTCGCCTCCATCGCGAAGAACTCGGACAATCCCATCTGCTGGTTCATCGCCGCCAAACTATGACTCCCCCGATCTTGGGTCAACGCGCCTGATCGACCAGCGCGCGCATCTCACGGACTGCGGTCTCCATCCCCACCATGATACTGCGACTCACGATGGTGTGGCCGATGTTGAGTTCCTCGAGCTCGGGAATCGCCGCCACGGGCTGCACGTTGTGGGGTGTGAGCCCGTGTCCGGCGTGCACCGCGAGGCCGGCCGCCTTGGCGTGCCGCGCCGCGGCGCGCAGCCGCTCGAGGGCCGCGTCCGAGTCACGGTAGCTGTTGGCGTACTCGCCCGTATGCAGCTCGATGGCCGGCACTCCCAGCTCGGCGGCGCGGTCGATCGTGGCGAGGTCTGGATCGATGAACAGGCTCACACGGATCCCCGCGCCGGCGAGTTGCTCGATCGCCTGCACCAGCCGCGGCTCCGTGGCGTGATCGGGCGCCCCGAGGCTCAGCCCGCCCTCGGTCGTGACCTCCTCGCGCCGCTCCGGAACGAGCGTCGCCTGGTGCGGTGCCAGCACGGTGGCCAACTGGAGAATCCCCTCGGCCGTGGCCAGCTCGAGATTGAGCACGGTCGTCACGCTGTCGGCCAGGCGGCGGACGTCGTCGTCCTGGATGTGCCGCCGGTCCTCCCGCAGGTGCACCGTGATTCCGTCCGCGCCGGCACGCTCGCAGGCGGCCGCGGCCTCCACCGGATCGGGCTCATCGGTGCGCCGGGCCTGCCGTACCGTGGCGACGTGATCGACGTTGATGTACAGACGCATGAGCGCTTGCCCCACCTATGGGAAGCGTTTAGGTTCGTCCGCGGTGACACGAATGACTCCTACAAGTATAGCCCTGCTGGCGGCCCTTCTCACCGTCGCAGCCTGCTCGTCGCAGCCGGTCGCGGGGGTGCCCACTCCGTCCAGCCCGGAAGCCGCGGTGCAACAGTTCATGGTTGGGGTGGAGCAGCGCAACATGCCCGTCATGGGTGGGTTGTGGGGCACGGCGGATCGCGGCCCGGCCTCGGCTTGGATGGACCCCGAGGAGCTGGAACGGCGGCTCGCGGTCATGGGCGTCTATCTGGCGAACGACGAGTACGAGGTGTTGCCGCCGGCGTTCGAGCCGCTGCCGACGGTGCAGCGGCAAGTCCAGGTGCGGATCACCCGGAGCGGCTGCGAGCACACGGTGCCGTTCACGCTGGTGCAGTACCAGGGCGGGTGGCTCATCAGCAGCATCGACATCGCGGCGGCGGGGAATCCTTCCCGTAGGTGCGATGACGCCCCGGGTGCGGGAACGGGAGGGGTCTGAGCGGGGACGCTCTGCCTACTCGGTCAGTTCCAGCAGAATCTCGGCCGTGGCCTTCGGATGCACGAAGGCGACGCGTCGGCCACCCGCGCCGGCTCTGGGAGCTTCGTCCACCAGCCGGTAGCCCTCCTCGCGGCAGCGCTCGAGGGCCCGATCGAGATCGGGGACGCGATAGCAGATGTGGTGAATGCCGGGCCCGCGCTTGGCGATGAACCTGGCGATGGGGCTGTCGGGCACCTCGGGGGTCAGCAGCTCGACTTCCACGTCGCCAAACACGACGGAAACAATTCGGGCCCCATCTGCTGTTTCCGGTGGGGACGGTTCGAGACCCAGCACGTCGCGGTAGAAGGCGGCGGCTTCGTCGAGGTCGGATACGGCAACGCCGATGTGGGCGACTCGAGCCTCGGATTCGGACACGGATCCTCCGTATCGAGCAGGCTGCGCGGTCCGGCGGAAAGTACCGGAGATCGCGCCTAACATACATCATTTTGGGAGTACGACATGGCAGTGACGCATCCTTTCGCGGTGACGGACGCGGACTTTGGGCAGGAGATCGAGCAGCACGACGGGCTCTCCATGGTGGATTTCTGGGCCATCTGGTGCGGTCCGTGCCAGATCGTGGCACCGGTGGTCGAGCAGCTCGCGCTGGAGTATGAGGGGCGGCTCAGGGTGGCCAAGCTCGACGTGGACGGCAATCAGCAGACCGCCAT
>JBDGXT010000134.1:0-5236 GCA_039584455.1 Gemmatimonadota bacterium | reverse complement strand
ATCCCAACGGCTCTTCTGGGCGATGATCTGGAAGGCCCGCTGCCAACTCTGGGTCTCGGTCAGGCCCACCATGCCGCGGAACAGCCGGCGGCTGGTGCGCACGGAGAAGATGGTGGGCGCCAGGATGCGGTCGAGGTGGGCATCGGCACTGGTGTGATCCATCCGGATAACGTCCATGGCCGTGCGCGCGTACTGCTCCCCCAGGTGGGTCTCGAAGCGGCTCTCCCAGTACGAGTGTCCCAAGGCGATGGTCGAGGACGCGACAACGAGCTGGCCCGGCACGAAGTAGTTATGTGCCACCGTATCCGCCGCCAAATGGGAGAGGTAGCCGAGGCCAAAAACCCTGAGGGCGTCCGTCTCCGCGCGCTGGCAGATCTCCTGGCCCACGTGCCACGAGTGACAGTGGCGGCCCACGGGGGCGTACTTCTTCGCAATCGACGTGTCCGCGGCGATGTTGCCGTACAAAAAGTCGTAGGGAAAAGCCCGCAGCAGATCGGCGATCGCCGCGGGGAGGTGTGCCAGGTTGGCGAGGACGGATTCACCCAGGAAGATATGGGTGCCGGGGGTCCATGCGTGGGCGAGGCTGGGCCACAGGATAAGCCCCGCGACGGCCAAGGCCGCCGCCAGCGTATAACGACGTACGTTCACCCGCTAGCGGCCTCGGCGGAGAAAGGCGCGCTTCATGGCGCGGAACACAGTCGCCCCACGCCGCGTGGTGCGCAGCGCGGCGGCGACATCCAGCGCCGTTTCCTCGATCTCGTACTGCAGCACGTCCACCAGCGCGTCCAGATCCTGCAAGCGTTCCTCCGTGCGGCCTATCAGGTGCTCCAGACGGCCCCGCAGCTCGTGCGATGCGCCAATGAACCCGTCAGCCTCCTTGCGAACGGAGGCGACGACCCCGGAGGCGTCATCGACCATCGAGCGGACCGACTGGAGTACCGGCCGCGCGTCACGCTCGAGCGATTCGGCGACCCGCTCCAGCACGGCCCGCAGACCCGACATGTGGCGCATCGCGGCCAGCGCCGCCGCACCCACCACCAATGCCACGACGGCGATGACGGCGGTTGAGATGGCCGTGACGACTTCGGCCCAATTCATGGGCTCTTCCTCCTCTACCTTGGCTCAGCTCAAGCTAACGCGCATCACTCGGATGCGCTCGGGAGCTCGTCCGCCAGCCCGATGACACGAGAGACCGGGACCGTGAAGACGATGCCGGTCCCGGGACCCTCCAGCTCCCCCAGCAGCCCCTGCAGCATATCGATCGCCGCCTGCAGCTTCTCAGGTGAGTCAATCACGGAGAAGATCATCGTGTTATGTGGGCGCGACCGCTGTATCAGCGACTGGAGGCCCGCTACCACCGGTACGCCGTTCGTCACGAGGCGGCCCATCCCCTCGCTATTCACGACCGTGGCGCCGGTGATACCCAACTCCAGGAAGCCCGAGACGATCTCGTCGAGCCTCTCTTCCCGGTTTATCACGCAGACGAGGAGTTCCATGACCGTGGTCGATCCCCTGGGAAAGGACGAATCGGGAGCAAACGCGTCGCGAACCACCGCGACGTAACGCCCAAGATAATCCAGAGCGCTGGTCGGGTGTCAAGCGATCCGCTTGCGCGTCGCATGGGGGAACCGTATGGTACGCCGCACAATGTCCGAGTGCTTCCGTGTCACCGGCGGCGCGCCGCTCACCGGAACGGTGCGACCGTCGGGCAACAAGAACGCGGCGCTGCCCATCATCGCCGCGACACTGCTCGCCGAGGGCCCCAGCGAGCTATCCAACGTCCCGCGCATTCGCGACGTCGAGTGGCTGCTACGGCTCGCCGCCGACCTTGGAGTGGAGTCCAGCTGGACCGGCGAGCACGAGCTGCGGATCGACCCGTCGAACATCAAGGCCAAGCGTCTCGACCCCGACCTTTGCGCGGGAATCCGTGCCTCTATCCTCCTCGCCGGCCCCCTCCTGGCCCGCCTGGGGGAAGTGACGTTGCCACCACCCGGTGGCGACGTGATTGGGCGGCGCCGGCTGGACACCCATTTCCTGGCCCTCGAACACCTCGGGGCCCACGTGGAGATCGGTGCCGACTACCACATGGAGGCCAAGCACCTCGAGGGCGCCGAAATCTTCCTCGATGAACCGAGCGTGACGGCGACCGAGAACGCCCTCATGGCGGCTGCGCTGGCGAGGGGACGGACGGTGCTGCACAACGCTGCGAGCGAGCCCCACGTCCGGGATCTCGCCCAGGCGCTCAGCGCGATGGGGGCGCAGATCGAAGGGATCGGCACTAATCGGCTGACCGTGGAAGGGCGGGAATCACTGCAGGGCGCTCAGTTGGAGATCGGCCCCGACCACGTGGAGATCGGCAGCTTCATCGGCCTGGCCGCCGTCACCAATGGCGAGCTCACTATCGAGGGCACCCGCCCGGACGACCTCCGCGCCATCCTGCTCAACTTCGAGCGGCTGGGGGTGCGGCCCCGGTTCGACGGAGACAGCCTGATCGTAGAGGCCAATCAGGAGCGCCGTATCCGGCCCGACCTCGGCGGTCACATTCCCAAGATCGAGGACGGACCGTGGCCCGCGTTCCCCGCCGACCTCACCTCGATCGCGGTGGTGGTCGCGACCCAATGCGAGGGCATGGTCCTGGTATTCGAGAAGATGTTCGAGTCCCGCCTCTTCTTCGTGGACAAGCTGGTCAGCCTCGGCGCGCGGTTGCTCCTGTGCGACCCGCACCGCGTGGTGATCTCGGGCCCCTCTCCGCTCACCGGCGGTGTCGTGGAGAGCCCCGACATCCGGGCCGGAATGGCAATTCTGCTCGCCGCCCTGGCCGCCGAGGGGCACAGCACGATCCACAACATCAAGCAGATCGATCGCGGCTACGAGCGGATGGACGAACGGTTGCAGCAGCTCGGAGCGCAGATCGAGCGCGTGGAGCTGGGGCCGCGGTGACCGAGACGGCCGCGCGCGTACTGGCCGAACGGGCGGTCGCCAACGGTGGCGTCACCCGGTATGAGCTCGCGGAGTGGAGCGAGGAGTACGGGATCGTCGCCGGCGTCACCGCCCGGGACCACCAGTTCGATCTCAGCCTTTGGTCGGAGACCCCCATTGGCACGGCCATGGGCCGGTGGCAGGCCCTGCGACACGCGGTGGGATCCGGGTTCGACGGAGTGGTGGTGAGCCGCCAGGTACATGGAACCGAGCTGGGCGTCTACCACGACCCTGCGTCCGGGTTCCTCATTTGCGAGGGACTGGACGGCCACGTGTCGGCGGATGCGGGACTGCTGCTGACCGTGACCGTGGCGGACTGCATTCCGGTCTACCTGGTCGACCCCGAGAGCCGAGCGCTCGGGGTGCTGCACGCGGGCTGGCGAGGCGTGGCCGGCCGGATCCTCGAGCGCGGCATCGAGACACTCTGCGAAGTGGCGCGCACGGTACCGGCAAACCTCGTAATCCATTGTGGTGTGGGGATTTGCGGCAGTTGCTATGAAGTCGGCCCTGAGGTGTCGGAGGCCGTGCTGGGAGACGCGGCACCCGAGCGCATCCTGCTGGATCTGCGCGACGTGCTGACGGGTCGGGCGCAGGCGCTGGGGGTCGGGCGGGTCACGACCAGCCCCTGGTGCACCGCCCACGACAACGATCGGTTCTACTCTCACCGCCGCTCCGGCGGGGCCGACGGACGCATGGCGGCGTACCTGGGTCGAGTGCCAGCTTGAGCTAAGAGCCAAGCGAGGCTAGATTAAGCGGTGACATGGTGCGGGCGTAGCGGGCCCGCGCTTTTTTTTCAGCACATGAACGACACCTTGGCGGCATTGACGGCGGAGATCCGGTCCCGGCTCGCAGAGCTCGGCTATGAGTTGGCCGATCTTCGCAAACGCGGGTCCGCCAATCGGGTCGTGTTGCAGATCCGAATCGACCGACCCGATGCGACGCCCGGGCACGGTATCACCATCGAGGAGTGCGCCTCGGTGAGCCGGGCGCTGGAGGCGTGGGTCGACCAGGAGCAGAAGCTGGGCACCCGCTACAGGCTCGAGGTATCGTCGCCCGGCATGGAGCGCCCGGTACGCTGGCGCGAACACTGGGAGCGCTTCACGGGACGCGACGTCCACGTGAAACTGGCGGGACGGGCGCGGATGCGCGCCACCATCATGCGGGTGTTGGAAGACACTGACGCCGTCGTGCTGCGACTCGCCGACGGCAACGAAGAGATGACCGTGCCGTTGGACGAGGCGCGCGACGCCACCCTGGCTATCGATTGGGAGGCCGTCGAGCGCTCCATCACCGACGGACGAACGACCAAGCAGGCAAAGGAGCAGGAATGAGCACTCCCGCCGGGATCATCGGGGCACTGCGGGAACTGGCCACCGCGAAGCAGCTCGAGCGCGATGAGCTGGTTGACTTGCTGCGGGACGGCATTCATGCCGCCCTGGTGAAGCGCTACGGCCCCAACGTGCGCGCCGAAATCGAGATTGACGACCTCAAGGGCGGCATCCGGGTGACGGTGCTGAAGGACGTGGTGGAGGAGGTCGAGGATGCCAGTTCGCAGGTCTCCCTCGAGGATGCTCGGTGGGAGGACCCTGACTTCCAGCCGGGCGACGTGCTGGAGGAGGAGGTGCCGTTCGAGGCCTTCGGGCGGCTGGCCGTGCAGGCCGCGAAACAGCGCATCATCCAGCGCGTGCGGGAAGGGGAGCGGTCCCGCATTCGCGACGAGTTCGGACACAAGGTCGGCGAGCTGGTCTCGGGCGAGGTGCAGCAGATCGAGCGTGGCCGGCTGGTCATCATGCTCAATCGGTTCCGCGAGGCCGAGGCGCTGATCCCGTACCGGGAGCAGAACCCGCGGGAGCACTTCCATCAGGGTGACGCGATCCGTGCGGTGCTCAAGCGGCTGGAGGAGACGCCCAAGGGGCCTCGCCTGATCCTGTCGCGCGCGGACCCGATGTTCGTCGAGGCCTTATTCAAGCTGGAGGTGCCGGAGATCCAGCAGGGCATCGTGGAGATCCGGGCCGCCGCCCGCGAGGTGGCGAGCCGCACGAAGATCGCCGTGGTGAGTCGAGACGACTCGATCGATCCGGTGGGGGCCTGCGTCGGCATGAAGGGCAGCCGCGTGCAGGCGGTGGTGAACGAACTGGGCGGCGAGCGCATCGATATCGTGCCGTGGTCCCCCGACCCGGAGCGGTTTGCCAAGCTGGCCCTCGCCCCGGCGCGGGTCTCGCGCGTGTTCTCGGACGCCGACTCCAAGACGATTCAG
>JBDGXT010000389.1:0-2779 GCA_039584455.1 Gemmatimonadota bacterium | reverse complement strand
CCCAGAATCCGCGCAATGCGGGAGTTCAGCCCGTCGGCCCCGATCACGATCCGGCCGGCGAGCTCGTCCCGGCGCCCACCGGACCGCACCAGGACGCGACGCGCTGCACCAGGTTCCTCGGGGAGCGCCTCCACCGCCGTGTGCTCGAACAACTCGGTGCCGCGCGCCACCGCGGTGGCCGCCAAGTGGGCATCCAGCACCTCCCGGCGCAAGGCAAGCCCGTAATCCCGATAGCCACGGAAGGGATGAACGCCCGCGAAACGGCCCGTGAAGGGCGTGCCACCCGGGCTCACCACCCTCATGCCCCGGAGGCGGGCCGCTCCCTCGCGCAGCAGGGTCTCGGTCAGCCCCAAATGGTCCAGCACCCGAGCCGCTTCAGGACTCAGGTACTCCGCGCAGGGCTTGGGGCGGGGAAAGGCCGCCCGCTCCACCAGCGCCACCGAGCACCCCCGCTCCGCCAGAAGCGCGGCGGCAACGCTCCCGGCCGGGCCCGCCCCCACCACGACGGCGTCAAACGTGCGCATAGGGGCCACCCTCGATCCTGGTGCGATACGTCACGGCAGCGCCCCGTCCCACAGCGCACTCCTTGGGCGTCGCGGGTAGTTTCCTAGCCGGTGGAAGCATGTTCCAACACATACCGGGGAACCGGCACGGGGTTCCCGCGAGGCACTCCTCGTCCATGACCGAGCGCCGCCCGAACCAGCCGCAGCCAGAGGACCTGCTGCCCCAGCTGGACCTGGAAGAGCACCTCCGGGACCCGGGCATCAAGCAGCGGTTCGTGACCACCATGTTCGAGGTGGTTGCCCCCAAGTACGACCGCTTCACCCGCGCGTTCTCGTTGGGGATGGACCGGGGCTGGAAGCGGCAATTGCTCGGCGAGTTGGCACGAGAGGATCAAGGAAACACGACCGTGCTCGACCTGGCAAGCGGCACCGGCGACCTGGCCCTCGGGGCGGCGGCGTGCCTGCCGCACGCCCGGGCACTGGGAGTGGACGTCTCGCGCCGCATGGTCGCCGTGGCCGAGCAGCGACGACGCGCACTGGGCGAGCACCGGGCGCACTTTTCGGTCGGGCAGATGCTGCAGCTGCCGCTGCGGAGCGCGGGCCTGGACGCGGTCACAGTGGGGTACGGAATCCGTAACGCCCCCGATCATGGTGCGGCGCTGGATGAGATCGGCCGCGTCCTGCGACCGGGCGGCCGGCTCCTGATATTGGACTTCTACCGACCGCGGGTCGTCTCTACGGGTGGCTGTGGCACCGGCAGTCCGTGGCCTACGGTTACATTGCACCGTCGATCGAGCATTACCTGTCGTGGCAGGATCTCAGCGCGGCGCTCGAGGACCGCGGGTTCGTGGTGCAGCGGGTACATCGCAAGCTGTTCGGGGGCATCGGCATTCACGTAGCGCACAAGGCTGCCTAGTGCACTGGAACATGGACTCGACCACGGCGCGGAAGCTCGCGGCACTGTTCGTGCCCGAGGGCCTGCTGCTCTTCGCCGCCGTGATCCTCCTCCAGGTGGATTCCCTCCAGCAACCACTCGCTTCCTTCTCCCGGTTCGCGGTGTACGGGGTGTTCCTGGTTGGCGCCTTGCTCGCGTGGCGCTTCCACCGCAACCAGTTGCTGCTGGCGTTGGTGCTGCTCACCCTCGCGGACCTGGGCATGGCCTCCGGGGCGTCGCGTCAAGCCATCGCGGTCCTGCTCCCGGTCAACCTCGTCCTCCTGCTCCTGGTTCCGGATCGGGGGTTCCTGACACCGATCGGCATCGCGCGCGGGGTGGCGATCCTGCTGCAGATCCCGCTCGTGGTGCTGGCGGGCCGCTCCGAGCAGCTCATCGCCCTGCTCGACACCCACCTGTTGCCGCAACCGGAAGTACCGTGGACCGCCCTGGGGGACGTCGCACTCGCGGCCACGATCGCGGCGTTCGTCGTGCTGCTGACGCGGGCCCTGTTCCGGCCCGACGCCATCGGCCGCGGATTCCTCTGGGTGCTCGTCGCGTCGTTCCTCGCGCTCAATGCGGGCGCGCCCTACGCCCGGGCCTTCTACTTTGCCACGGCAGGGCTGATCCTCGTCGTGGCCGTCATCGAGACGTCGTACTCGATGGCCTACCGCGACGGCCTCACCGGCTTGCCGGCGCGGCGTGCCCTCGACGAGGCGGTGCGGCGCTTGGGCGGGCAGTACACGGTGGCCATGGTGGACGTGGACCACTTCAAACGCCTCAACGACGAGTTCGGACACGACGTCGGCGACCAGGTCCTGCGCATGGTGGCGGCGAAGCTAGAGAAGGTCTCAGGCGGAGGGCACGCATTCCGCTACGGTGGCGAGGAGTTCGCCATTCTGTTTCCCCGCAAGCTCGTGGAGGACGTGCTCTTGTTCCTGGAGAGCGCACGGCAGGACATCGAGGACACCAGGTTCAAGCTGCGCGGGACGGACCGCCCGAAGAGGATGCCCAAGAACGCACGCAAGGGTGGGCGCCGCGCACGGTCACCGTCAGCATCGGCGTTGCCGCACCGACCGACGGCCAGACGAATCCCCTCGCGGTGATCGATGCGGCCGACCAGGCGCTCTACCGCGCGAAGCAGGCCGGCCGCAACTGCATCGAGGCCTAGCTCAGGTCCGGGCGCCGCCGACCCGTCCTAGCGGGATCCGCCCATGGCCGACGTGAGCTCGATCAGACCGGCGCTTTCGGCGTTGCGCAGGTACTCCAGCACATGCTCCGCCGTCACGGTCCCGTAGTAGTGGGCGCCCGCCTCCCGCGCCTCGGCAGCCACGTAGCGGTAGAT
>JBDGXT010000133.1:0-8811 GCA_039584455.1 Gemmatimonadota bacterium | reverse complement strand
CGCCGGAGATGACCTGAACGCCCTGGCCCTGCTCGTGCGCGACGTAGACCGCAGCCAGGGCCGTACCCAATCCCCCCGTGGCCAGCATGCCGGCGTTGCAGTGGGTGAGGACGGTCGAGTCCCGCGGGATGAGCTGCGCCCCGGCCTCTCCAATGGCGCGGCACATGGCCACGTCCTCGTCCCAGACGCGCTGTGCTTCCTCCGCGAGTGCCGCCGCGACGGTCGCGGGATCGCTGCCCCGCTCGAAGTGCTCGTGCGCCCGGGCTCGCACCCGCTCGACCGCCCACCGCAGGTTGACCGCGGTGGGCCGCTCGGACGCCAGCCGTTCGGCCGCGGTCTCCACCCAGGCCTGCGTCAGCGTACCGCGGTCGGCCTCCCTCGCTGCCGCAGACGCCAGCCCCATGGCCGCCGCGATTCCGATGAGGGGGGCGCCCCGCACCTTGAGCTCCTGGATCGCGGCCGCCATCTCGTCGACGGTACGGATCTCGAGGTAGACCTCTTCCGCCGGCAGCCGCGTCTGGTCGAGCAGGCTCACGCCACCGTCCGGCAGCCAATCAATGACGCGCAGCTGGACGGTCACGCCTCAGTCCCCCCCTCATCCGCTGATCGCCTGGCCCGACGCCGCCGGTATTCCGTCTCCAGCAGCCGGGCCAACACCACGACGCTCACCGCCACGATGACGTACTCGGCCCAGAGATCTTCCTCTCCCCTGGCAATGTCGTGCAGGGCCGCCCAATCGAGCGCCAGCAGGCCGATCACGAGTATCCAGACCAACGGTCGCCTCATCAGCCGGCCCCGAGGTACCGCTCCCGCAACACCTGTACGTGATGCCGCTCGTGCCCGGCCACGATGTACGGCACCGAGCGCACCGTGAACTCCAGCGCGTTGGCCACACCGCGGCGCTGCGCGAGCTCCTCGTTCAGGGAGCGGTAGAACGTCAGGCTCGCTGCCCGCACGCTGCCGAACTCGTCCAGCACGTCTCGGAAGGGGCGTTCGTCGAAGTTGGCGCCCGCGACGAAGTCGTTCTCCTCGAACCCCGGCAGGGAGGTGGCGTCGTTTCGGCTGAAGCGGAGCGCCCGGTACGTGAACACGCGCTCCGTGTCGCTCAGGTGCCCGATGACTTGCTTCACACTCCACTTCTCGGGCGCATAGCGATACAGCGCCTGCTCTTCACTCAGCCCGGACATCAAGGCCACCGTCTCGGCGCACTGCCGCTCGAGCAACTCGAGGACGTCGCCGTCCGGTACCAGGCGGGTGTAGCGTAGGAAATATTCAGGATACTCGGACGGGTCGGGCTGGACGATCACCGGGACGGTCATGTCGAGAACGCTCTGCTTGGTCGGGACCCCGTAAAGAAACGCGCGGGGATGTGGGGCGGTAGGGCTGCGGGGCGGCAAGCGGCCCGACCACACGCGCCGCCAATCCTGCCAGCGGGCATGCAGCCGGGCCTGGGGGGGACCTGTAGGGACCCAGGGTCCTATGTGAAGACGATCTGGCCCCCCGCTGCCATTTCGTAGAACTCGCCCACCGTGATGATGTCGGTGACGTACGGGACGAAGTCGTCCTTGCTGAGGTTGAACATGTCCGCCGACGCCTTGCAGGCGTACATGCCCGCGCCCGTGTCGGCAATCATCTCGACGAACTCGGGAATCGGCGGAATGTCCAGCTCCTCCATCTTCTTCTGCATCATCTTGGTGACCATGGCGGACATTCCAGGGAAGCCGCCGAGCCAGGTCGCCATGTGGAGACCGGGGTTGCCCACGGTCGCGACCTTGATCCGCTCCTGCTTCTTCTTCGTGATGGCATCCATCCCGAAGAAGGTGAAGAACACGTTTGCCTCGATCCCTTCCATCCGAGCGCCGTTGGCCATGATGAGGCCGGGATAGACACCCTCGAGCGAGCCCTTCGAGATGATGATCGAGACCTTCTTGATCGTCTCGGGCACGGCCAGGTCCGTCGTGGCCGACTCAGGCATAGTTGCATTCGTCATGGTTGCGTTCCCTCTCGTTGACTCGCCGATCAGATGCAGCCGCGGGGCTTCGGAATCCCGCCGATCTTGGCGGCGAGCTTCGCGGGACCCTTGGGAAAGAGCCGGTACAGCTCCTTGATGGGCACGCCCGACTCCTTGCCCAGCGAGCGGATGGACGGCGCGTTGCCCGTCTCCAGGTACTGGTTGCGCATGAACTCCACGACCTGCCAGTGCCGCTCGGTCATCTCGGCGATGCCAGCGTCCCGCGCCATCTCGTCTCCAACGTCCCTGCTCCACTGCTCCGGCTTCTGCATGAAGCCTTCGGCATCCACTTCAATCGTCTGTCCTGCAATCGTTGCCGTCATGGTATTTCCCCCCTATGGCTCAAGCGACTCTCGCTGAGTCGTCTTCGGTTTCCGTCGAGTTGGCCGCTCCTCCCTGCACTGGATGCCGCTCCGGCGGCGGAAGGTCGACCCGCTGCTTCCCGCGCAACGACATGCGCGCGGGCACACCGGGCATGTCCCGCCCGGGGAGCAGCATGTGCCAGTACACCCAGCGGAACCACATCTTCCCGATGTGATTCATGCGCGTCTCCTTCAGCAGCGAGAGCGGACCCACACCGGCAAACGGGAACTTCCCGGGCAGCGGCTGGATATCGTAGTTGAAGTCGATGAGCACGGCCTTGTTGAAGCCGGTCTCGATGAAGCAGTTGGCGTGGCCGTCGAACGCCTCCTCGAGCGGCTCCCCCGCCAAGTAGCGCCGGATGTTCTCCTCCAGCACCTCGGCCTCGAAGTGCGCCACCGATCCGGCCTTCGAGGTCGGGAGATTGGTGGCATCCCCCAGCGCGAAGATGTTCTCCTTCACCTTCGCCTGGAGCGTGGCCTGGTCGGTGAAGATGAAGTTCATGTCGTCGCCGAGGCCGGGGGAGCGGCTGACGAAGTCCGCGCCCATGTGGAGCGGGATGCTGACGAGCAGATCGAAGTCCTCGACCCGCTCGTCCCACGACATCAGCTTGCCGTGCTCACCGTCGACCTCACCGGCATTGAAATCGGTGATCAGGTCGATGCCCTTCTTCTCCAGCAGATCCCCAAGGGCCTTGGCGGCCAGGGGCCGCGTGAACGCCCCGTCCAGCGGCGTGGCCAGCACGATCTCGACCTGGTCCCGCATCCCCTTCTTGTGGAAGTACCAGTCGGCCAGGAACACGAACTCCAGCGGGGCGATGGGACACTTGATCGGCATCTCGACGATGTTCACCACGAGACGGCCGCCGTCCCACCGCTCGAGCGCCTCGTGCAGCTTGGTGGCACCTTCCAGGGTGTAGAAGTCGTGCATCGTGTCCCGCCACCCCACGCCCGTGAGCCCCTCCGTCTCCTGGGGGGCGATGTCGCTGCCGGTCGCCACGACGAGAACGTCGTACTCCAGCGTCGTCCCATTGTCGAGATAGACGGTGTCCTGCTCCGGCTCGACCCGCTCGATGCCCGCCCGGAGGTACCTGACGTCGTCGCTCACTTGTGGGCGGCGTGGCTTGACCGTGTCTTGCGGCGTGTAGATCCCGAAGGGGACGAACAGCAGACCTGGCTGATAGACGTGCTGATTGTCCTGATCGACAATCGTGATCTGCAGCTCGCCGGACATGATATCGGACCCGTAGAGTTTGCGCAGACGGTTGGCCATGATGGTGCCGGCCGTGCCTGCACCCAGGATCACGATTCGTTTCATGAGCTCCCCCCCATGTCCTCGCTTATCCGTGCTCCGGGGCGCGGCACTTGGCCGTTGGCCACCGGGATGCCTCCGAACGACGGTGTAAGAATATAACATAGATATATGGCTATTATCAACTTACAATGAAGGAACTTTCAGACTAGGCTCTCGCTCCCTAAGGTGCTACCGGACAATGGCTTAGGCCACGTGACTGGCTACACGAAGGTCGCGAATGCCTCCAATGGCTTGCGGGAGATGTCGGGGACGACCGCGTCCTCCGCGGGGTAGCCCACTACCAGCAGCAGGAAGGGACGCTCGTTGGCGGGGCGCCCCAGCACCTGGTTGAGAAAGCCCATGGGACTCGGCGTATGGGTGAGGGTCGCCAGCCCCGCTCGGTGCAGGGCCGTGATCAGGAGCCCGGTGGCCAGGCCCACCGACTCGGTGACGTAGTAGTTCTGCACTCGCGCCCCGTCGGCAGCCACGCCGTAGCGCTCCGCGAACACGGCAATGAGGTACGGCGCCGTCTCCAGAAAGGGCTTGTTCTCGTCGGTGCCGAGGGGAGCCAGCGCCTCGAGCCAGTCGCTGGGCGCGCGGTGGCGGTAGAACTCGCGCTCCTCGTGCTCCGCCGCCTCGCGGATGCGGCGCTTGATCTCGGGATCCGCCACGACCACGAAGTGCCACGGCTGGCGGTTGGCACCGCTCGGGGCGGTGCCCGCGGCGCGCAGGCAGTGCTCGATGACGGCGCGGGGCACCGGTCGGTCCGCGTAGTGCCGCACCGTACGGCGGCGGCGCACGTCCGCGAAGAACTCAGAGGCGCGCCGCTCCATCTCCGCCACCGGGTATTCCCGATAGGCCGGGAGAGGAATGAAGCGCGGCTCGGTCATGCCCGCTTGGCCGAGCGCACGATGATGGGCTCGAGCGGCACGTCCTGATGGCCGCCCTTCCCGCCCGTGGGGACCTGCACGATGTCGTCCGCCACGTCCATCCCCTCGACGACCTTGCCGAACACGGCGTAGCCAAAGTCGCGCCCCCCGTGATCCAGGAACGCGTTGTCCGCCACGTTGAGGAAGAACTGGGAGGTGGCGCTGTGGATGTCCGACGTACGGGCCATAGAGAGCGTGCCGCGCTCGTTCTTCAGCCCGTTGTCCGCCTCGTTCTTGATCGGATCCTGCGTGGGCTTCTGCTGCATGTCCTCAGTGAAGCCCCCGCCCTGGATCATGAACCCCGGGATCACCCGGTGGAAGATGGTGCCGTCGAAGTGGCCGGCATCCACGTACGTCAAGAAGTTCTCCACCGAGATGGGGGCCTGCTCCGGGTAGAGCTCGATGGTGATGTTCCCCTTGGTCGTCTCGAATACGACCATCTGGTACCTCCTCGTGCAGGTGGAGTGTCAGTGCTTCCGCCACGCGAACCTCGACAGGGCGACCCGGTGCCGATCGCCGAAGGATATGCCCTCGGCTTCGAGAAGTGAACGCTGCAGGCCTTCCCATCCCGGCTCCGCGCGGCGACTGATCTCGCCGCGGGCATTGACGTCGGAGCCGTCGGGCAGGGCGTGCAGGGCGTAGCCCACCTGGCGGGCGTGGCCGGCCAGGCCCGCCAGCCGCGCCACCTGCCCGTACGTCGCCACCCGACCCCGTGGGATCCGCCGCACGACGCGGTAGATGCGCTGATAGGTGTCCGCACGACCCATCCCGAGACCTCGGCGCCGGAGCGTCCCCCCAGAAATGACGTGGTCCCCGGGTCGCAGTGACCCGGGGACCGTTGCGCTTCGAATCCCGTGCCGTTCGTCAGCCGGTATGGCACAGGGTGCAGTACTTCACATCCCTGCCCTCGTGACTGGCCGGCGCGTCGGGAATGGCCTCCATGGCGCCGGGCGTGTGGCACATCAGGCACTGCTCACGCCCCTGCACGCCGTGAGAGACCGCTTTAGGGCTGGTCGTCAGCATCGGCGAGTCCGTGGCGTGGCACCACAGGCAGGTCTCGCTGACCCGGCCCTCATGGCTGGCCGGCGCGTCCGGTACGGCTTCCATGGCTCCTGGGGTGTGGCACATCAGGCAGTTATCCCGCCCCTGAATGTCGTGGCTCACCGGCGGGGGCGCTGCCTCCTGCCCAAAGACCGGTGTCACAAGCACGCCAGCCACGAGCAGCACGCCCATGGCACTCACGAATCGAGCATAGCTCATGAATTCCCCTCCCCTGTTGGTATCAGCCAATCCGCAGCACTCGCGCCGAGGGCGGCCCCCCGCCGCCCTCAACCGATGAACACTCCGCTTAACTCTTATACCCCATCGAGCGGGGGCGGTCCACCCCCGCCTAGGGCGAGCCTCCCGGCACGGCCGTCCCGTGACACACCGTACACGGCTGCGGGTTCCGGCTTCGCAGGCTCTCTGCCTTGAAGTTGGGCCCGTGGGGACTCACTCCCCGGTGGCAACTCACGCAGGAGCTCTCCGTGTGGCACGCCACGCAACTCTCCAGGCTCTGCCGCGCGGCTTGCCCGTGGCCCGTGTTGAAGCCCTGCTGGCCGTCGTGGTACCCCGTGTTCTGGATGTTGTCGGTGGTGAGCCCGGCCGTCTGGTGGCAGTCCTGGCAGAACTGCCCGGGGTTGTGGCACGAGCTGCACTCGGCGAACTGGGACCACGCCTCGGCCGGGTGCGCCGACAGGTAGTCGGCCTGGTGGTACCCCGGCGCGGGATCGGCAGCGCCGGGCCGGTGGCACGCCAGGCAGTCGGCCCGGACGTGACAGTTGGCGCACGTCTCCGGCGCCGAGGAAGCCGGTCCGGCGTGCTCCTCCACCCAGGCGCCGATGTGCGACGCCGGCTGCGGCGCCTGTGCGTGGCACAGGCTGCACGGCGACTCGGGCGCCGACTGGTGCGCCACCTCGATGCCGTGGCAGTTGAGGCAGTTGTCGACCGCCGCGCGCTCCACCGCCATCGCCGGGGCACCGGCTGCCAGGTGGCACGCCGTGCAATCGAGCGGTGGGTGTGTGCTGTGGCTGAAGTTATCCGCCGCGTAGTCACCGGCGGTCCGCGGCTGGTAGTCCACCGCGGGCTGCACCTGGCCGTTGTGGCATCCGGCGCAGAAGGCCGCGTCCGGGTACAGGGAGCCCTGGCCGGTCACGCTCGAGTGGCACATGGCGCAGTCCGTGAACAATGCGGCATGCTGCTCGTGGGGGAACTGCCGCTCCTGGGACCTGAGCTCCGGAGCCGGCGCCGGGCCCGCTCCCGCAGCGGCGAGGAAGACCAGCCCCGCGGCCAGCGTCATCATCGTCTTCATTTCGCGCTCCGGGCTTCAGGAATCAGGAGGATCGACGGGTGCAGCGTCGGCGCGTCCGGGGTGGAGCCGAAGTAGAGCGTGACCCCCAGGTTGAAGCGCCACTGATCCCACTTGAACGCCGCGGCGTCGGGCCGCCGACGATCCTCCGTGTAGTAGCGGGCCTCCCCCATCACGCGCAGGTCGGGGAACGGCAGGTAGTCGATCCGCAGCGCGCCGTTCCACCCCCTCACGTCGTTGTAGCGGTACTCCAGCGGCCGCGTGAGGTATCCGCCGTGCCCCGTGACGGTCAAGTTGTCGATCGGCGCCTCCCAAGTGGCGCGCAGGTCGATGCCCAGCTGCGTGGCCCCGGTTCCCTTCTCGACCGAGTAGTTGCCGTCGAACCGCCACCGATTGATCCCCGAGTAACTCACGCCGAACTGGCCGCGCCATCCGTCATCCGCGACCGTTCCGAAACGATCGGTGGCCTCGGCGTCCTCGTACTTGAAGATCTCACCCAGCGCACGGAGCTCGAGCCCCCTGAGGGGCCACCAATAGATGTTACCGAAGCCCGCGTTGTAGGCGACCGGGCTGAACGAATTCCAGATCTGCCACAGCGGGAAGCTGGGGCGATAGCGGCGCCATCCGACGTTGCCCCTGATGTTCCGCTTCGGCGTCGTGTACCCCAGAGCGACGTCGGCCGTCCCGACCACGTTCTGCGCGATGTCCCACAGCACGCCGCCGGTGACCGAGAAGCCGCGCTTGGGGTACCAAGCCAAGTCGAGAGCCGTCTGCTCGGCGAACAGGTAGTTCGCCGATGAGGCAGCGTCGATCTCCCGATGGTACAGCCAGCGCCCCTCGAACCCCTTGAGGCGCCAACCGAGCCCGCCGCCGAGCACGTACTGCCGCTGCGACGGCTGGTATTGGTCGAGCGGATTCACATACTGGCTGGTCACCAGGAGCGGCGCGCCACGCGCCAGTCCCCACCCGCCGTAGCCGAACACCTCGAGCTTGCGGTCGAACAGGAAGAGATCGGCCTTGGCGCCGTCCACACCGACGTAGCCCAGCCGATTGGTTTCGTGGAACCGGCCCAGCAGCACCGTGAGGAACTTGTTCTTGTACTCGCCGTAGGCTTCGAGCAGCTGCATGGTGGGATTCACGGCCGGCCACACAGTGGGGCTGGCCAGGTCCGTGCCGGCCCGAGCCTTGACGCGGAAGCTCAAGCCCCGGACGCCGAATCCAAACAGCGCCGCATCGAGCGTGCTCACCAGCGGCGCGCCCTGCCGGGCGGCACCCTCGGTGTAGTAGTAGCAGGTCGATGTCGTGCCCTGGCCGCACGCCACGGCAAAGCCGTTCCACTCGTACCCCCCGGTGGAGCCGGTCGTCACACTGTCGAATGGAATGCTGTCGAGATCCCAGCCCTTGTAGGCCACGGACTGGAACCACGTGTCAAGCCGGACCTGATATCCCTGGGCGAGAACCGGTGCCGTCCAGAACGTCAGCGTTCCGGCGGCGACCACCAAGCGGACGAAGGACCGTTTCATGTACCCCTCCCCCCACGGACCGTAGTGCGACTATAGTAGGGCCCGACCGGGAATGCGTCCAGCCCCGAACGCTCCTATCCCCTTTTGATTTCTCTTAACGTTTCTTCATCCACCGGAGTGCAGTCCGCCCCGGTCTGCCGCGTTTGCCGCCTCTACTGGTATCCAAACAGCATGGAGTACACGATCAGGGCGATCAGCGTGAGCCCCACGCCAAGCGCCGCAAAGGCGAAGATACGGAACCCCAGCTCCACCCGCTCGGGATAGGGTTCGACCAGGCTCTCCTCGAGCTTCCCCTCTGCCACCAGTGCCTCGTACTCCCCCGGCTTGTCCTGCTTGAGCTCCTCGATC
>JBDGXT010000132.1:0-5358 GCA_039584455.1 Gemmatimonadota bacterium | reverse complement strand
AGAGTCCGTCGACCAGGTGCGGCTGCGCGCCGACCGGCTGCCGGAGGAGACGGGTGCGGTGCACGTGCTTCCCGAGGTGCGCCTGGAGGCGATCCGGGCCCACGCCGAGGTCGTGGGCGCGCAGGTCGTCATCGTGGACTCGATCCAGACCACCTACACCGACGAGCTGGAAGGCGCGCCGGGCAACGTGGGGCAGGTGCGCGAGTGCGCCGCCCGGCTCATGCGCTTCGCCAAAGACACCGGCGCCGCCGTGGTCCTGGTGGGGCACGTGACGAGAGGTGGGGTGATCGCAGGACCCAAGACACTGGAGCACGCGGTGGACACCGTGCTCTACTTCGAGGGCGAGTCGAGCGGGGACTTTCGTGTGCTGCGGGCGGTGAAGAATCGCTTCGGCTCGGTCGACGAGCTGGGGGTCTTCGAGATGACCGCGCGAGGCCTTCAGCCTGTGCCCAATCCCTCGGCCGCGTTCCTGGCGGGACGCGCGACCGACACGGCCGGATCCGCCGTCACGGCGCTCATGGAAGGCACCCGGCCCGTCCTCATCGAGATCCAGGCTCTCGCGGCGAAGAGCGCGTACGGAACGCCACAACGCGTGACGACCGGCCTGGACGGGCGGCGCTTGGCCGTGCTGCTGGCAGTCCTGGAGCGGCGCGCGGGCCTGTCGTTCCACGATCTCGACGTGTTCGTCAACGTCACCGGCGGGATGCGCGTGGTCGAGCCGGCGTCCGACCTGGCCGTTGCCGCCGCACTCTGCTCGAGCGTGCGCGATCAACCCGCCCCGTCCGACGCGCTCTTCCTGGGAGAGATCGGCCTCGGCGGCGAGGTACGTCCCATCGGAGGTGTCGAGCGACGCCTCGCCGAGGCGGAGCGCCTCGGCTTCCGTACCGCCTTCATCTCGGCACGCGCCGGCGTCACGACGCCACTCACCACCGTGTCGATCGACCATGTCTCCCAACTCGCCGACCGCCTCGCCGCCTGACGTCGGCATCCTCCTCGCGGCCGCGGGCCGGGGGGCGCGCGCCGGGGCGGGAGAGCCCAAGCAGTTCCGGCCCGTCGGGGGCGTACCGATGCTGCTGCGGGCCATCCGCCCCTTCGCGCAACACCCCCGCGTGTGCCAGATCGTGGTCGCGCTTCCGGCCGAACACGCCGCGGCGCCCCCCTCTTGGCTCCGAGAAGTGGTGGGCGGGCGGCTCTGCATCGTTGCCGGCGGCGCGACCCGTGCTGCCTCCGTGCACGCGGCCCTCGCCGCGCTGCCCCAGGAGTGTTCGCTCGTGCTGGTGCATGACGCGGCCCGTCCCTTCGTGTCGCCGGAGACCATCGACGCGGTCATCGACGCCGCCGGCACGGGGGTGGCCGTCGTGCCGGCGGTGCCGGTATCCGACACGCTCAAGCGCACCGCAGAGGGCGACCCGCACGTGCTCGAGACGGTCGAGCGTGCCGGACTGTGGCGGGCACAGACTCCCCAGGGATTCCCGCGCGGCATGCTGGAGGAGGCGTTTCGCGCCGCCGAGCGCTCCGGTGACTGGAGCTCTACCGACGAGGCGGCCCTCGTGGAGGCGGCCGGCCACCCCGTCGTGGTGGTGCCGGACCACAGCTCCAACATCAAGGTGACCACGGCCGAGGATCTGGCGCTCGCCGAGGCCCTCCTCGCCTCATGACGGCCCTGGCGTTCGCGACGGAGCCGGAGATCGCGGCGGCAATCCCCACGGTGGACCAGCATCTGGCCGCCGGCGGGTTGCTCGCGTATCCCACGGAGACGGTGTATGGCCTGGGCTCCCGTCCGGTGGAGGAGGACGTCGCGGCGCTGGCGCGGCTCAAGGGACGCGACGCGGGCAAGCCTTTCCTGCTGCTGGTCGCCGGCCGAGAGATGGCGGAGCGGTTCGGGCTCGCGCTCGGGACGGCCGCGCGGGCGCTCACCGATCGCTTCTGGCCCGGCCCGCTGACCGTCGTGCTCCCCGCGGCACAGGGCAAGCTGCCCAACGCGTTGCGGGGTCCCGAGGGCGGCATCGCGGTGCGGTGGACCTCCCACGCCGGCATGGCGCGCCTCATCGCGGCCGTGGACATGCCGCTCACGTCCACCTCGGCCAACCGCCCCGGAGGCCCCACGGCTCCCGGAGCAGGGGCCATCGCGGATACCTTTCCGGGCCCCGTCCGCCAAGGCCGGCTCCTGGTGCTGGACGGCGGGGCACTCGGCAATCAGCCGCCGTCCACCGTGGTGGACTGCACAGAGCGGGTGCCGAGACTGATACGGGAAGGAGCCATCCCTCGCACGGAGCTCCGCGCAGCGGTAGGAAGCCTCGCGCCATGACGCACGTACTGCTCGTTTGCACCGGCAACATCTGCCGCAGCCCTCTGGCGGAAGCGCTGCTCAAGCGTGAGCTGGGGCTGCGCGGCGCCGACGGTGTGAAGGTCTCCTCGGCAGGCACCGGTGCCTGGGAGGGGGCTCCAGCGTCCGAGGGCGCGTATCTCGTTGCGTTGGAGCATGGGCTGGACCTGTCCGATCATCGGGCCGAGCTGCTCACGCGGGACGTGGTGAGCTCGTCGGACCTGATCCTCACGATGGCGCGGCACCACCGCGCGCGGGTGAACGAGCTCGGCGGCGAAGGGCATGTGCACGTGGTGGGGGAGTACGTCGGGCGCACGGGCCCGAGTGCCGAAGTCGCCGACCCGTTCGGGAGTGACCTTGACGTGTACCGCGACACGTTCGAGGAGTTGGAGACCCTGATCGAGCAGGCAGCGGACCGCCTCATCCAGGAGCAGGCCGATGCGGATCGGGGCGAGTAGCCGCCTCCTCGCCGTCATCGGCGACCCGGTCGCCCACTCGCTCTCTCCGGCCATGCAGAATGCAGCCATCACGGCCCTGGGGTTGGATGCCGTCTACGTGGCCATCCACGTCGATCCCCCCGGAGTGGCCCACGTGATCCGTGCGTTCGAAGCGGTGCGGGTGGCGGGGAATGTGACCGTGCCCCACAAGCTCGACGTGGCGCGCCTGCTGATTCGCCTCACGCCCATCGCCGCCGAGCTGCAAACCGTCAACACCTTTTGGCCCGACGGGGAGCGGCTCCTGGGGGACAACACCGACGTCCAGGGTGTGCTCGACGCCGTGGGAGACCTCGAGGCAGAGGGCCCGTGGCTCCTGGCGGGCACCGGCGGAGCGGCGCGCGCGGTCGCCGCCGCCGCGCGGGAGCAGGACGTCGCTCTGCTCGTGCGGTCGCGCGAGCCCGAGGGCGCCACCCGGTTCGTGGCATGGGGCCGGGAGCTGGGACTGTCACAGATCGCGGTGGACGACGGGCGCTCGGCGGGCGTGGCAATCAACGCCACCCCACTGGGGCTGCGAGCGGATGACGACGACCCGTTCCCGGCGGACCGGCTCGAGCAGGGCACGGCGGCGCTCGACCTGGTCTACGCTCCCGGGGGCACCCGCTGGGTCCGCAGCTGCCGCGAGCGCGGCCTGCGCGCCGAAGACGGACGCACCATGCTGGTCGCACAGGGGGCGCGGGCGTTCGAGCGCTTCTTCGCGGGCCACGCCGCTCCCCGAGCCGTCATGGCGGCGGCGGTCGAGCGGGCTCTCGAGGGATGACCGCCGGCGCTCTCCGGGCGCTGGAGCGACTCCTTCTTCCCAACGTCTGTGTCGCGTGCGACGGCCCCGTGTCGCGTGAGGGGCCGGACGAACTGATCTGCAGCCTCTGTCGCGCGCGGCTGCGCCGCCCCAGTCGCGGGTGCCACCGCTGCCAGCAGCCGCTCCCCCCAGTGGGACCGTGCCGATTCTGCAGCGACTGGCCGGACGTCCTGCGACGGGTGCGCAGCGCCGCCTGGCTCGGGCCGGAGGCACGAGAAATCGTGCACCACCTCAAGTACGAGGGCTACACCGCACTGGGACGACCGGTCGCCGAGCTCATTGCGCGGGCAGTACCGCGACCGGCCCACAGCGTGCTGGTGCCCGTGCCCCTCGGACCCGGCCGAGAGCGGGACCGCGGATACAACCAGGCGGCCGTCATCGCCCGGGCCCTGGGAACGGTATGGAGCGTCCCGGTCGCGGAATCGCTGCTGCGGCGCGTCCGGGACACCCGCTCGCAGACGGCACTGACTCCTGAAGAACGACGCAGCAACGTCGCGCGGGCGTTTGCTGCCGCATCGTTGCCGAGCCACCGGGGAAGGCGGAGTGGAGCGGCGGTTATATTGGTGGACGACGTGCTCACCACCGGCGCGACGCTGGCGGCCTCCGCCGCTGCTCTCGCGACCGCAGGCTGGAGCGAGCTCGGCGCGGTCACTTTCGCTCGAGCGCTCCCTTTCGAGTTGCGCGCGGACGGCACGGTGGAGCACGACCGGATAGCGAATCAAGGAACGTGAACGAGAGGGTACGATGGCTACCAAAGTTGGGATCAACGGATTCGGGCGGATCGGACGCCTCGTGCTGCGCGCCACGGTGCAGAGCGGGGCAGACCTTGAGGTCGTCGCCGTCAACGATATCACCGACGCGAAGACGCTCGCGCATCTGCTGAAGTACGACTCGGTGCACGGTCGGTACCAGGGCACCGTCGAGCTGAAGGACGACGGCTTCCTCATGGACGGGAAGCAGGTGATGGTCCTGGCGGAAAAGGACCCCGCCAATCTCCCGTGGAAGGATCTCGGGGTCGACATCGTGCTGGAGTCGACCGGGATCTTCCGCAGCCGTGACACGGCGGGCAAGCACCTCGAGGCCGGGGCGAAGAAAGTAGTGATCAGCGCGCCGGGCAAGAACGAGGATCTCACCATCGTGATGGGCGTGAATCACGAGCTCTACGATCCCGCCAGCCATCACGTGGTCTCCAACGCCTCGTGCACCACGAACTGTCTGGTGCCCGTGGTCAAGGTGGTGCGCGACGCCTTCGGGTTCCAGCGTGGCTTTATGACGACGATCCACGCGTACACGAACGACCAGCGCATCCTGGACCTGCCACACAAAGACCTGCGGCGTGCTCGCGCTGCCGCGATGAGCGTCATCCCCACCAGCACGGGCGCCGCCAAGGCCACGGCCCTGGTGATTCCTGAGCTCAAGGGGAAGATCGACGGGGTGGCGCTGCGGGTACCGACGGCCAACGTGTCGCTGGTGGACCTGACGTGTGTGGTCGAGAAAGCGACCACGACAGACGAGGTGAACGAGACCTTCCGCAAGGCCGCGGCGGGCCCGCTGAAGGGCGTCATGGCCGTGAGCGACGAGCCGCTGGTGTCGATCGACTACAACGGTGACCCGCACTCCAGCACCGTCGACGCCCTCTCCACCTATGTGGTCGACGGCACCCTGGTCCACGTCTCGTCGTGGTACGACAACGAGATGGGATACTCCGCGCGCTGCGTGGACCTGATGCAGTACATGGC
>JBDGXT010000388.1:0-3227 GCA_039584455.1 Gemmatimonadota bacterium | reverse complement strand
AGCCGCGATCGCCTCGTCGTCGAGCGATGTCCCGATGATTGCCTGCGCGGCCTCCGGCACGGGCATAGGGTAACTAGCCACCGCGCCCAACACGATGCGGGCATCGGCCACGAGACTGCCGTCCCAGCGAATCCACGCTGCTACGCCCAGTACGGGGAAGTCGAAGGTTCCCCGGCGGCGCAGCTTCCAGTACGTTGCGTCCCAGCTGTCGAAAGCCGGGAGACGTACCTCGGTGAGGATCTCGTCGGGATGCTTGGTGAGATAGCGGATGCCGTCGTCGTTGAAGAACTGGCTTGCCGAGACGACCCGTCCATCATCGGGTCCGGCCAGCACGAGGTCGGCACCGACGGCGACGGCGACGGGAGCCGTGTCGCTCGACTGCACGGCCCAGCAGCGCGGGCTCGACGGTGCCACCCAGCAGATCTCGCCGTCTTTCTTCATGCAGAAGTCGATCGCCTTCCGCCACTCGTAGGTCTGGTTGTAGTAGTTGCAGCGCGTATCGAGACAGAGGTTGCCGCCGAACGTGCCCATGTTGCGCAGCAGTGGCGTGCTCACGAGCTCCGCCGCGCGTGCGAGCGCCGGGTACCCCTTGCGCACGCGTCCGTGCGTGTGCAACGCGGTCAGCGTCACGCCCGCCCCCACCGAGACCTCCGTGCCGGCCTTTCCCCCCGTGACGCGCGTGAGCGCGCGGATGCCCGACAGGGAGATCACCGTTCTGGGCTCCTGGTGCCGTCGCTTCATGTTGGGGTAGAGATCCGTCCCCCCGGCGACGTACATCCCGTTCGGCCCGGCGTCCTGCTTCATGCGCAGGGCTTGCCGCACGCTCTTGGGCTCCAGGTAGCTAAACTGGGGCAGTCGCAGCATCGCTACTGGCTCACTCGCTCCAGCGAATCTCGAAGTCCACTTCCCAGTGACCGCCCGGCATCAGCTTGCGGGACAGCTCCTCCACCAGCACGTTGCGGCCGCCGGACATGGAGACCGCCTTGTTGGAGTAGCCGAGGCAGGCGGGGCCGAGCCAGTCGAGGAAGCGACTCCACAGCTTGGGATAATTGCCGATCACGAACGACGGGTTCGCGAGCTTGAAGAAGATCTTGTAGACCGCGTTGAGGCTGCGGTCGGCGATGAACTCGTACATCTTTGCCAGCTCGCGGTCGTCGCGCTGTCCGCTCTCCTCCGCCACGGCGTGGGCCATGGCCTTGAACGCCGGGAAAGAGTAGGCACCGAACGGGACGATGGCCCCTGACCACAACGTTGCCTGCTCGTCGGGGAGCCGCGCCAGGGCACGCTGCCATACCTGCTCGCCGTACTCCTTGAGGATGTATTCCTTGGCGAATACGAAGTTGACGCCCTTGGCGACTTCGTGGGTCATCTGCTACACCGCTTTTCCATCACCACCCTCCCAGGGTGGTGGTACTCGGGTCGGCTCCGGCCAGTTGATCGCCGGGAAGCTCGACGGCCCGTAGCGGGGCTCCTCCCCCTTCGCCTTGCGCTGGAGCGCCTTGAGCACCTTCTCGGGCGTGATCGGCACCTCGTCCACCCGGACCCCCACCGCGTCGTACACCGCATTCGCCACGGCCGGCATTACCGGCAGCAGCGGCCCTCGATCAGGTAGGTCACCACGTCGCACATCTCGAGCGTCGTGGGGCTCTTGTACTCGAGCATGCTGGGGATCTTGTGGACGAGCCCTCGCTTCTCCCGGTACGCCATCTCCTCCATGAGAGCCTCGCCCAGGCCCATGTACACGCCCCCTTCGACCTGGCCCATCACCGTGACGGGGTTGATGCTGCGTCCGATGTCGTGGGCGATCCAGATGATGGGTACCCTTACGATCCCGGTGTCCGGATCTACGTCGACCTCGGCAATTGCGGCGCTGTAGGAGTACGCCGGCGAGGGCCCAACGCCGGCGCCCCGGTAGCGCCCCGGGCTGCGAGGCGGTGTGTACGATCCCACTGTGCCAAGGGTGCCCTCGGCGCCCTCGGCGAGCTGCACTGCCTCGGCGAAGCTCACTCCCGTGTCGGGCTCCTCCACGTCGAACACGCGATTCTCGGCAAAGGCGAGCCGGACCTCGGGGACATCGAGCTTCTGCGACACATGGGGGGCGATGATCTCGCGGGCGCGCTCGGCGGCCTGGAGCGCCGCGTTGCCGCTCATCAGGGTGACGCGTGACGAGTAGCTCCCCAGATCGACCGGTGTGAGATCGGTGTCGGCGGTGACCACCTGGACATCGGCGACCTCGATCCCCAGCACCTCTGCCACGATGTATGCGAGAATGGAGTCCGAGCCCTGGCCGATATCGGTGGAGCCGCAGAATACAGTGACGCCACCGCCCCGGTCGCACTTCAGCTGCACGCCCGAGTGCGGCATGTTGTTCCAGTAGATGGGGAGTCCCGCGCCGCTCAGGTAGCTCGAGCAGGCGAGCCCTACACCCTGTCCATGTGGGAGCTTGCGGAACTTCTCCTTCCAGCCCGCCCCGTCGGTGACCTGCCGGATGCACTCGCCCAGCCCCATGCTGCCGACCTTCAGGTAGTTCGCGGTCACCGAATCGGGCGGCACGAGGTGGCGCAGGCGCAGCTCGGCGGGATCAGCCTCCAGCTCTTCGGCGAGCTTGTCCAGGTGGATCTCGAGCGCGTAGCGCGGCTGGGGCGTGCCGTGGCCACGCTTGGGGCCGCACGGCGCCTTGTTGGTGAAGGTGCGCGCTCCCTGGAACTTGTAGCGCTCCACGTGATAGGTGACGGTCTGTAGCGCGCCCGTGTAGTAGGTACTGGCCACCCCGTAGGAGCCGTACGCCCCACCGTCGAGCAATGATCTGAAGTGCATGCCTTTGATCGCGCCGTCCCTGGCAACGCCGGTCTTCACCCACATCAGCGTGGGATGGCGCCCGCGGTGGCAGTAAAAGACCTCCTCGCGTGTGAAAGACCTCCTCGCGTGTGAGGGTGATCTTCACCGGTCGGCCGGTGACCATCGAGAGCTTGGCGACCGCGACCTCGTGGTTGAACGGGTCGCTCTTCCCGCCGAAGCCCCCGCCGTTGGGGCAGGCGATGACCCGAATGCGGGAGGCCGGCAACTCCAGCACCTTTGTGAGCGCGCGGTGCACGTAGTGGGGCGTCTGCGTTGAGCTCCACAGGGTGAGCTTGTCGCCCGACCAGTCGGCCACCGCCGCATGCTGCTCCATGGGGAGATGTGTGTTCCCCTCGTAGAAGAACAGGTCCTCGCGCACCAGGTCGGCC
>JBDGXT010000131.1:0-6814 GCA_039584455.1 Gemmatimonadota bacterium | reverse complement strand
ACCTTTCCCGCACGGCCCGTCTAGTACGCTCCTCGCCAGGACACGCCGAGCCACACGTGCCGGCCTGCGTTGTCCACGCCGCTGGCGTGGTTGCGGTACAGCGCGTCCAGTACGTTCTCGAACCCGGCAGTGAGCGTGAGGCGGTCGGCGATGGTCCAGCCGGCCCGGAAGCCGTGCACCGCGAACCCCTCCGTGCCGTCGGGCTTGGGGATTCGCGGATCATCGAGGTCACGGCTGCCGAGTCGGTCCTGGCGCGTCGCCCACCGCAGCAGGTACTCCACCCATACCGGGTGTTTGGGCGATGCCCAGCGCACAGCCGCGTGTCCCCCGAGGGGCGGGATCTTGGACATCGGCTCCACACTGCCGCCGTCGGGCGCGTCCTGTTCCCCGAAGGTGTACAGCAGGGTGGCGTCGAGCTGGATCGGCCCGAAGGTCTTCGCCGCCTGTGCCTCGATGCCCCACAGCCGGGCCGTGCCCACGTTCTGCCCCTGGAACACCCGCTCCTCGTTGAACATCGTGTCGCCCTGGAACTCACCCGGCACGCGATCGATGAAGTCGGTGATGCGAGTGTAGTAGCCGGTCACGTCGAACACCGCTTCGTTCCGCTGGTACCGCAGCGACAGCTCGCCACTGAGCGACTTCTCCGGCGTCGCGTCGGGATTGGGCAGCGCCACCCCACCGGGGACGGGACCGGCTCGCGTGAGATCGTACAGGTTCGGTGCACGGAAACCTTCTGCCAGCCGCGCCGCGATGCGCCAGGCGGGCGCCGGAGCCACGACCACGCCGAGCTGTCCGGTGAGATCCGAGCTGGTGTTCACCACGGACCCGCCCAGCTCGAGACCCACGTCGGCCGCATTGCGGAACCAGCTCCAGCGGGCCCCGAGCGTGAGCCTGAGCCAGTCGATTGGGCTGGTCTCGGCGTTGAGGAACACTCCGAGGCGGTCGGCGTTGGCTCCGTCGGGGAAGTTCCCGGTCGCGATTTCCCCCGTAGCCGTCTGCCGGGTCAGCTCGGTGAGCGTCCCGCTGCTGATTGCTTCCAGCCATCCCTCGCTGGAGAGCCTGTCGTGGTAGTAGTCGGCGCCCCAGGTGAGCAGCACCGGCGCCCCACCGAACGCCGCCATGCTGGTGCCCACCAGGCTGACTCCCGGTGTGTAGACGTCATCGCGCCACAGGGTGCGCTCGTCGGCCGGGTCGCCGGTATCCTCCAGCTTCACGCGAGTGCGTCCCTCGTACTGCGTTGCGAGGCTCACGGTTGCCTCGAGCGTGGAAAGCGCCGCCCCGTGCGGCGTGAAGGCGTAGCGTGTGTAGGCCAGCTGGCGCGTCTGCGGATCGAAGAGATGCTCTGCATCCCGGCCCGGCGCCGGCGCTCGGAAGTCCACGTAGCGGTCGTAGCGAGGAACGCCGTGCATCGAGAAGTGCTGCACGGCGACATCGAGCGCGTGCAGGTCGTTGGGCATGAAGCTGAAGTCCAGGTCCACGCCCCCGGCGTCGAAGCCTGTGGGCACCTGATTGCCCACCTCCCCGCCGGCGCGGAGATCGCCGGTCTTCACCACCGAGCCGCCCAGCCCGAGCCGCCAGGTGGATCCGGCGAACCCGACCGATGCCCGTCCGCGGAAACCGTGATCGGCCGAGGAGTAGTTGCCCGCCACGTACAGGCTGCGGGCGCCGGCGGACGGATTCGATCGGGTCAAGACGTTGACGACGCCACCCTGGGCGTCTGAGCCGTATAGCACCGAGGCGGGGCCGCGCAGGACCTCCACCCGATCGACAAGCTCCGGGTCGATGGTGGCGAAGTACTGACCGGGTCCGTCGCGGTACGTCCCGTTGTTCATGGGGACTCCGTCCACCAGGTACAGCACCTGGTTGCCGACGAGCCCTCGCAGGACCACGGCACCCTGGCCGGCCGAGGTCTGCTGCACGTATGCCCCGGGGATGTCCCGCAACAAGTCGGCGGCGATCGCGGCGGAGCGAATCTGCTCCGCCTTTGGGACGGTGAGAGTGAGGCTCGCGGCCTGCTCCATACGCGGCACCGGGACGGAGCGGGTGCCGCTCACCACGAACTCCGGTAGCTGCACGATGGTGTCGGGCAGCGGAACGCTGTCCTGCTGCAGCGGAGCAAAGCTGGCGTAAACGGCGAGCAGGGCCGTCGCGATTGTCATAGGGTCGGAATGTACACAGTCCGGTTCGGTCGGTGTATTGTACCTTGAGAGACACCGGAAGTTGCATGGGGGATGCGTTCGGTCGGCGTACCCGACCGCCGCCGAGGAGGGTCACATGAAGGCGATGAATCGCAGCAGGGTAGCGATCTGGCTCGTACTCGCCGGTGTGGCGTGCAGCGGCGGATCGGGCAGCAGTCTGGACGAGTTGACGCCGCGCTCGGAGCCCGTGCTCACGCTCCACGTGAAGAACCAGAACTTCTACGACGCCTCGGTCTATGCCATGGCCCCCGCCGTTCCGGAGAGGCGCATCGGGACCGTGCCGGGGAACACACAGCGGGCGCTCACCTTCCGCTGGACGTGGACCGAGGTGCAGATCATGGTGCGGTTGGTGGGTGCCGCGAGCTTCGCCACGGAAACGATGTCGGTCATGCCGGGCGACGAGCTGGAACTCACCATCACGCCCGACGCCGACCGGGCAGCGGGGTCACTGCGGCGGCCCTAGGGGAGCCCGATGCGGGGTTGCATCGGCGCAGGGGCGCGGCGATACTTATCCCCCGCGCGCCGCTAGCTCAATTGGCAGAGCAACTGACTCTTAATCAGTAGGTTCGGGGTTCGATTCCCTGGCGGCGCATAGACTGAGAGCGACGTTCGTAGTTGGATGTAGGGACTTCCGTAGGGAGTCCCTTTTCTTTGTGGCCTGTTCGCGGTAGCTACTTGGGAACTCAACTCTGTCGGCGGGCCTACTCCGGTGCGAGGTTCACCGTGATGCGCTTCAGGGGATAAGAGATAGGGGTGGTCTTGGCGTCACGCCCCCATGCGGGTCAAGTCCGTGGGCAAGAGGTCGCGCTCACATCCACGCGTGGAGCGCCCGCACCCGGAGATAGATATCATCTGTCGGCGCCCCCGAAATGAGCGTGCCGATCGAACTCCGAGCTGGGCATACAACTCGAGACCGGACGGCCAGGTCCACCTTGGGTTGTAGTCGATCCAGAGTTGGGTGCTGACCTCATTCTCCTGCGCGAATGCGGCGGGCGCAGGAGTCGCGACCAAGCCGACGCGGCGGCGAGGCAGCCATTGCGGGTCACCTATTCGTGCCTCACCAGCATGCGGTCACTAAGATGCGGGCTCGGGCGCCTTGCGGCACCCGAGCCCCTACTCCCCCCGTAGCTGTGTCACCTATGGTATGCCACGGGTAGGCCCACCGCTAGAACCGCCGTGCCACCGAGATCCCCAGCGCCCAGGAGTCGTATTCCTCTTTGAAGTCGTAGCCGAAGGCGACACCCGTCGCCCAGTCATTGGCGATGGCGAAGGCGTACTCGAAGCCTACCTTAACGACGAAGAAGTTCTCGTGCTTCTCGAGCTCGACACCAGGTCCTGCATACAGCTCGAGCCCGCGCGCAGGCTCATAGATCCCGACCACAGCGCCGACGTAGGCGTACTCCCGCGGAATGGTGGTGTCAGCCGAGGTTTCGACCACGTACTTCGAAAGCTCCAAGTCGTTGTACAGGCCGACGCCGACCTTGTGGCTGATCCAGAAGCTGTAGTCGATTCCGATCGTCGGGACGAGCACCGTGCCTTCCGGGTCTCCCTCGTGTGGGTCTCCCTTGGGCACCCAGGTGAAGCCGGTGAACAGCGCGAGCGAATGACGCTTGAGCGGCTCGTGCTCCTCGTGCTCTTGCGCCGCGAGCGGGCCCGCGATCATCGCGAGCATCGCCAGCGCCGCGATGCCCTTTGGCGTCATGACACCACCTCCCCCCTGAAGAACGGAGCGTCGTCAAACGGTCCGTGCGCCGTGAAGCGCCCGACCCACCCCCTGAGGGGCATAGCTGAATGGTCCTGACCGGGTCCCGGGCCGGACCGGCGCCGCTGCGTCCGGTAGACGTTGTCCGCCTTGCGGGCCCGCGTCTGCCGCTGGCGCGCGCTGGAGCGGCTCTGCCGGTAGCGAGCCGTCCGATTGCGGTAGGTTGCCCGCGCCACGGGTCGGAAGGGGCGCCACCAGGGCGGTCTGTGGAGCCAGCCCCAGGGTGAGCGGTAGATCGCGCGCCGGGGCCGGAACACGACGCTGAGGAGGGCGAAGCTGGTGACCACGATCACCGTGGTGGGAGCGATGACGTAACCCTCGCCGTAGAGCGCCTCGTCACCCTGCACTTCGGCGACGATCTCCTCCCCTTCGACCTTCTCCACCATCATCCGGGCGACGTCCTGGTAGGTATCCTCGCCCAGCGCGGCCTGCAGCACGTATACGTGCGCGTCGCCTTCGGCGTATTCCATGACCCGGATGAAATCGACCTCGCCGTCCTGGTTGAGGTCGAGGTTGTTCACCCCCACATCGGGGTCATTGAGCTTCTGCTCGAACTCCTCGATGCTCTCGGACTGCTTGAACAGCTCGATCACGGCGTGGAGATCGAGGTCCTCCCCCGGTCCGGTGACGGCGGTGACTTCCTGGGCCGCCACGGGCCAGGGGAGAAGCATCAGGAGTCCCGCGGCAAGCGCCGCTCGAGGTTTCATGTGTGGTCTCCCTTCTTCATATCCTCCGCCACGGTCCCGCCGCCGTATCTGGTACAGTCACTGCGCTCTCCCGTAGCACGGTTGCGAGCTAGTTCTCCGATACAGCATCGGCCGCATCCGACCCGCCCACCGGGATGTCCAGTCCCACGAACAGCATCCAGTTCCGGACCGCGTCACCGGTGAGGTCCTTCACCGTGTTGGTGAGGCCGTAGTAGAACTTGGCGTCGAGCCTCAGGCTGCGCATACGCTTCTGGGGCCTGAAGGCGTAGCTCAGGCTGGCTACCAGGCCGGCGTCGAACGTGTTAAGCGAGTCGGTGTTGCTGGCGTTGAGGTTGAGGGCGCCGCGCTCCACATCGCTGACCAGCTCGTCGCTGGCGCCTGTCAGGATGCCCACCGATCCCCCAACGCCGATGTTGAGCGGCCCGGTCACGTACTTCACCAGCAGCGGCAGCGTCAGGTAGTTCGCCGACCGCGTGACAGTGCCGGCGGCCCGAATCGAGTCGAGCGTGGCATCGCCCGTCGGCGAGGCGAAGGGACTGCCAGGCGTCGTTGCCGGCATCCCCTTGGCCCCGGCCGGCGTCTTGACGGTGATTTCGGGCTGCAGGTGCCAGTGGTCACTCGCTGAAGCGCGGGTCAGCCTCCCCGGTGTTCGTGAGGCTCGAAAACACGAGGTCGGCGTTGATGCCGAGCTGGAACTTCTCGGTGGACAGCTTGTCGCCGAACAGGATGATGAGTAGCGCCTGGGCGTTGGCTGTCTGCTGGAACCCGAGCAGGAGCAGAACCGAGAGGCAGACCGCTCGAGCGACCACCCTAGCATCTCTTCGCATCTTCAAATCCTCCGCGGCTCACCTCAACCGCCATTTGGTTCTCAACCTGCTCAACGGCCTCCCTGCGGGTACGGGACGCTGGTGCCGTACTTGGCGTTGATCTCGTCATAGATCGCGTTCACGACGTCGGAATAGGGCACGCGCCCTGACGCAATGAAATCCGTGAAGAAGGCCACGCGATCATCGGGATTCGGCGGTAGCTTCATCTCCGTTGCCGGCGGCGGCCAGATGTCTTCGTCGACGGCCGCCATCCGGACCCGGATGTCATCCGCGCTGACATTGAACACCATGTAATCCGTCGCGAGCGCCAGCGGGCCATCGTAGGTCTTCCGCACGTCGCGCAGCACGAGCGGTTGCGTGTCGAAGTCGTTGAAGAAGTGATAGCCGACCGCCATCCGCGGCCGCGTCTCGGCCATGACCTTGCCGAACTGAGCGGGAGACGTGTGGATCTGTGTGGCCACGCCGAGGGCTGATACCGGCTCGAACTTCTGCTTTTCGATCATCGTCTCGGGCGACGCAAAGCACTCGTGAATGGCGATATCCGCACCGACTGCATGCTCGAGCCACCAGCGGTTGGGAAACGTGTCGCTGGAGTAGGCGAATTTGAGTCCGTTCCACTCGAGGATGAAGCTGACGGGTCCGTCAAAGCTGTGGATGGCGGGAATCGACCTGATCGTAACGCCGTTCTCCTGATAGATGACTTCGTTGACGCCGCGATAGTCGAACTCGGTCACCTGGAGCTCGAGCCCACGGGTATCGACATTGCCGATTCGTCCGTCGACGTCCCAGCTCAGCATCTCCTGCATGTGCTCCATCGCGTACGCGATGCCGTACTTGGGCGCGCTGCTGGAGGGCCCCCACACGCGCAGGGGCCGGACCCGGTTGGCGATCACGCCGCCGACCCACAGTGCGTCCATGTCGCCGAAGTGATCGGAGTGCAGGTGTCCGACGAACACCTTGTCCAGGTAGTCGTACGGGATCTTGAGGGCCGAGATCCGCTCAGCCGAGCCGGTCCCGATGTCGAACAAGAACTTGTCGCCGTTGCCCAGCTCCACCAGCCAGCAGGCCGCGGCCTGCTTGGGCCGCGCATTGGGCATGCCGGTGCCGCAGGCGATCACCCGCATCTCATCGGGGTCCAGCTCCTCGGTGCCGGGGTAATAGACCTCCCTATCCTCGATCGCTCCGGTGGGAGAAGCCACTTGCTGGCCCTGCGGCAAGACCGTGCCGGTTTCGAGGCCGACGAATGTGTTGGCATCGGCGGCGTAGAGTGTCGGGACGAAGGTCCGCTCCACGCCGGTTGCCGTGTCCGTCCGACCCAAT
>JBDGXT010000004.1:0-18212 GCA_039584455.1 Gemmatimonadota bacterium | reverse complement strand
GTACCACCCATCCGCAGGTACACCGAGTAACCGCGCCCCATCGTGCCGAAGTCCCACTGCCACGACTCCCAACCGCCACCCGCCCCGAACGCAATCCAGAAGCCCCGGTACTTGAGCTGCTCCTGCTCCTGCTCCTGCGCCTGCGCCTGTGCGGGCGCGGCGAGAACCACGATCACTGCCATTGCTGCCAGAGCTGTAAATGCGCGCCGCATGGTAGCCTCCCAGCTATCGTCCCTCCATTCCCCAGACCTTGAGAAGGCAAGCGATATGCCGGGCGCCCCCGTCAACCGTAACATCTTGTCAGACAACTTGTTACAGCTGCCGGACGGGGGAGCACCCACCGCGAAGTGACCCCTCCAGTGGACACTCGGCCGTGCGAGAAGCGGGAAACACGGCGTGAAGTCCGCCCGTAGTTCAACCAAACGGCGGCATCGAGCATCTAACACGGGTGAGGACCTCGACCCCGACTCCGGAGCACACCATGCGAAGCCTCCTAGCCATCGGCACCCCCACGGTCATGCTGGCCATCCTCGCGCTTAACTCCGCCCCGCAGCAGCAGACGATCGAGGGGCGGTGGGATGCCGAGGCACGGGAGTGGAGCGACCAGCGCCGCATCCAGCTCGACCTCAGGGCCGAGATCGACGGCGGCCGCACCCAGCACGGCAACAGCTACCGGCCTGAGGAACTCTCCGGCCTGGATCTATGGAGCGGCCGCTCGGGCGCCGTCCAGTTCCAGCTCTCCCGGGAAGCCGGCACCATCACCTTCGAGGGCGAGCAGGAGGGGGACGAGGCGTGGGGCCGCTTCGTCTGGACGGGGAGCGATGCGTTCGTGCAGAGCATGGCGCGGCTCGGCTACTCCGGCCTCACGACGCGCAACCTCTTCTCCATGACGCTGCAGGACGTGACGACCGGCTTCGTCACCGCGATGCAGGAGCGGGGCTACCGGGATGCCACCGTCCGCGATCTGATCCGCATGCGCATCCACGGTGTGAGCCCCGAGTTCGTGGACGGGCTGGCCGCTGCGGGCTACGACGGCATGTCGATGGATGACCTGGTCCGGTTCCGCATCCACGGGGTTTCGGTGCGCTACATCGAGGCGATGGCCGAGCACGGCTACACCGACCTGTCGGGTGAAGACCTCGTGCGGTTTCGCATCCACGGCGTGAGTTCCGACTACGTCCAGACCATGGCCACCGCGGGGTTCGACCACCTGTCGGCCGAGGATATCGTGCGGATGCGGATTCACGGCGTGAGCCCCGAGTTCATCGAGCGGCTGGCTGAGCTGGGCTATACCGACCTGTCGGGTGAGGACCTGCGGCGGGCGCGCATTCACGGCGTGAGCGCCGACTTCATCCACGAGATGGCCGAGCTGGGGTTCGAGCTCTCCATGGCCGAGCTGGTGCAGATGCGCATCCACGGCGTGAGCGGGGAGTGGGTCGCGGGCTTTGCGGAGCTAGGCTATGACGATCTCAGCTCCGGCACACTGCGCCGCATGCGGATTCACGGGGTGAGCCCCGATTTCGTGCAACAGATGGCGGCGGTGGGCTACCCGAACGTGCTTCCCGAGACGCTCATCCGGTTCCGCATCCACGGGGTGAACGCCGACTTCGTGAAGGAGCTGGAGGAGCACAACTTCACCGGCCTCTCGGCCGAGGACCTGGTGCAGGCACGCATCCACGGCAGCTGGATGCGGCGCGCTCAGAAGCCGTAGTACTGGCCGGCACCCGCAGCAGTAACCAAGAAAACCCCCGGGCCCAGGCCCGGGGTTCTTAGTTTGGCGTGAGTGCGCGGCCTGTCAGCGGCGATGCCACACCGGTTCCCTACCCCCCGATCTGCCCCAGCATCCAGGCGCACAGCAGCGCGCCGTAGATCCCCAGCACGTACCCCAACACCGCCATGAGCAGCCCGACCGGTGCCATGGCGCGGTGGTACACGCTGGCGACCACGGGAGCCGAGACGGGGCCTCCGATGTTGGCCATGCTCGCCGTGGCGAAGAAGAACATCGGCGCGCGGATCAGCTTGGCCGCGAGCAGCAAGATCGCCGCGTGCACCGCGATCCACACGATCCCGGCCGCGAAGAAGGCGGGCGCCTCGAGCACCGCCTTGAGGTCGGCCTGCGCCCCAATCGCCCCGAGCAAGAGATACAGTGCCGTATACCCCAGCTTGGACGCGCCGTACTCCTCCAATCGGCTCACGGGCGTGAACGAGAGCAGCAGCCCACCGGTCACCACGATGAGCACCGCCCAGGTCGTATGGCTGATGATGGTCGGATCGCCCAGCACCGGCAGCCGGCCACCCAGAGCCACGGCCAGCGCCGCGCCGCCGAACCCGATGCCCACGATGATCACCGCAGGCGGCACCTCCAGGGGATGCCGGCGCGTGGCGATGTCCGCGAGGCGCCGATTGGTCTGCTCCACCACTTCGGTGTGGGCACGAATCCGGGCGTCGAACAGGTGCTGCCACGTGCTCAGGAACAGCAGCACCCCCATCCACCCGTACCCCACGGCCGTGTCCACTACGATGATCGGCCCCATCAGCGAGTCGGGCGTGCCGACGCTTTCGGCGATCGCCACCATGTTGGCCGACCCGCCGATCCAGCTGCCGGACAGCGCAGCAAACGCCTTCCATGCCTCCGCGGGCAGAAAGCTGCCAAACAGCAGCAGAGCGATCGGCGCGCCGAGGATGATGCCCGCCGAGCCCGCCACCACCATCACCAGCGCCATGGGGCCCAGACGCACGATGCTCTTGAGGTCCACCGTGATCATCAGCAGCACCAGCGCCGTCGGCAGGAGATAGCGGGTCATCCACTCGTAGGCGGGCGACGCCTGGGGGATGATCCCTAGCGTGGTGGAGATCGTGGGCAGGAAGTACGCGTAGATCACCGGTGGCGTGATCTCGAAGAACCGCTTGAAACGCGGCAACCCGCTGAGCCAGAACATCAGCCCAGCGAGCGCCGCGATGTAGCAGAAGACGGCGGTGGGGTCGGTGAGAAGAGCCGAAGGCTCAACCACCGCCTAGCACCACTTCACCCGCACGCGGTACTCCACGGTCGTCTCACCCCGCGCCGGCACGGTGACCGTGTAGCTGAACGTGAAGGCGTCTATCTTGTTCCACTCGTGGCTGGAGGAGAGGATGTTCCAATCTCCGCCCACCGGCTCCACGATCTGGACCTCGGCCGCCTCGTCCTTGTGGTTGCGCAGCGTAATCTCCCAGCTCGATTCGGACACGCAGCTGCTGATCACGCGGTATTCCATCTGGCGGCGGTCACCCACCACGTCGAACGCCTCGCCCATCTTGATGCGCACCCGCTCGTCGCGCGGCGTGTGATCGATCTGGTCCTCGCCGATGAACTGCTGAGCGCCCTGGCTGTCGGCCTTGTAGACCCGCACGACACCGCGGGGCAGCGGCACGCCCAGGTTGTTGTCCTCGCTGTTCTGGAAGTCGAGATACACGCCGACCTTCTGATTCGACTGGATCTGGCCGTAGGAACCGCGGTACCAGTACTGCTGGCCGTAGAAGATGAGCCGCTTGTCGATGCCCACGCCCTCACCCTCCAGCAGCGTGACCTGCTTTTGCTCGTTCTGTCGCATCGTGGTCGGGCGCTGCAGCGTGTAGAGGTGGTACTCGAAGAAGCTCTCCTCCACAAACTGCGACTCGGACACCTGCGCCGCCCTGAGCGCGTCCATCTCCATGCGACTGCGCATCCCCCCCGTGACCCGCTGCACGTCACCCGCGACGAGCTTGAGCCGGGCGTTCTCGTACGTCGTGCCGCTCTGGTTGGTGAGGGTCACCCAGCCCGTGAGGTCGCCCAGCGTATCGTCCTCGTTGATCACGAAGACGTAGTCGGCCTTCCAGTTGAGGCCGTGCGTCAGGTAGGAGACCTCGAGCTGCTGGCGGGTCTCGCGGCTGTCCAGCAGCCACACCAGCGTGGGCTTGGCGATCAGGTTGTCGGGGATCTCCGGGAATGCGAACCGGCCCGGATAGTTGAACGTGATTTCATCGCCGATCTTGAGGATCGGGCCGCCGTTCACGGAGAGGACCTCAGCCTCGAGCACCTCGTCGCGGCCGCTCTTGGAGTTGTAGCGGTACACCCTGACGGTGCGCCCCACGTACTTCTCGAGCAGCTTCTGCGGGTTGAGCAGGTCGTACTGGTAGTTCTGCTCCAGCACGCGCAGGCCGTCGCCGCGCAGCGCCTTGATGTGCACCGTCTCGGGCTGGATCTGGGCCGCCACGTCTCGGAACTCCAGGTTCACGGTGCCACGCACCAGCGTGACGTCGCGCACCTCCCGCACCAGGCCGAAATTCTGGTTGTAGACCGTGATCGCGACGTCCTGCCGCTGGTCGGCGCCCGACTGCATCTTCGGGATGTCCTGGCCCATCGCCGCGACCGGCCAGAGACCGAGCAGGAGTCCCAACCACCAGTTCTTGCGATGCTTGGCGTACATGCTTCACTCCTCGGATTGCTGTCTACTACCCATGACGTCTCAGCCCGTGGTCCTTGCACACGGCCCCGCCGGAGCCGACCCACGCGATCTCTGGTGGGGCGCTATGGCCTGAGCTTGCGGTCGAAGAACTCGGCCGTTGCCCCGTACGCGGCGATCCAGTTGCGGTGCAGCAGGAACCCGTGCACCTCGTCAGGGAAGATCAGCTGCTCCACCTCCACCCCACGTGCCCGGAGTCGCTCCACCAGGTCCACCGTTTCACTGAACGGTACGTTGCGGTCGTCATCCCCATGGATCACCAACACGGGCGAGCGCCACGTGTCGAGCGACGCCATGGGCGACGACTCGAATGCCAGCCGCGCCACCTCCACTCGCTGCTCGGCCTGATAGGCGGGGACGAAGTTGCGGATCACCTGGTTCCAGTCGTGCACCCCGTGCAGATCCACACCGGCGGCGAAGAGGTCGGAGGCCCGCGCGAGCCCCAGCGCGGTGAGGTAGCCGCCGTACGATCCGCCCCAGAGACCGATGCGCGTCCGATCGACGTCCGGCCGGCTTGCCAGATAGAGGCCGGCCCCCATCACGTCGTTGAACTCGCTTGCTCCCCGGGCCCCATAGTTGAGGGCCTCTCGGAACTCCATCCCGTAGCCGATGCCGCTACGGTAATTCACCGACAGCACCACGTATCCCCGGCTCGCCAGGTACTGGTTCAGGGCGTACGCGTTGTGATAGTAGCCCCGATAGTGAAAGCCGAGCAGCATCTGCCGCCGCGAGCCTCCGTGGAAGAAGAGCACCGCCGGGTGCCGCTCGCCGCGACCGGCGCCGGGTGGCAGGAACAGCTGTCCGTGAATGTGCATGCCGTCGGCGGCCGGGAAGACCACCTGCTGCGGCTCCACCAGGTGCCGACTCGGGAAGTCGTTGGGCATGGAGGTGGGAGCCAGCGGTTCGCGCCTGTCGTCCCGCAGGATCTCGGCGTGTGCGGGGGTCCGGGCATCGGAGGCGAGAAACGCGAGGCCACCCCCGTTGAGGGGCGCGGGTCCCCACTCGATGCCACTCCCCGAGGTGAGAGCCCGCGGTCGCCCGCCGGACACCGGCACCATCCACAGGTGTCGCCGGTCGATGTCGTCCTGGTTGGAGGAGAACACCACGTGGCGGCGATCCACGCTCAAGGAAACGTGCTGGACCTCGAAATCGCCGGGCGTCAGCAGGGTCGCCTCACCGCCCCCCACCGGGACCGAGTAGAGATGGGTCCACCCCTCGCGCTCCCATGGGAACACCAACTGGTCACCGGCGCCCCACATGAGGTCGGGACCACTCAGCCCACGCAGCGCGCTCCCTGGCCCCTCGGCGGCCCGCCACACCTCGCGGCCCTCGCCGGTCGCAACGGTCACCACCCGAATCGACCAGGGCTGGGCCTCGCGCCGTGGCATGAACGGAAGCGCCGCACGCTGGTTGGGGACGCGCAGATGGGCGATGCGGCCACCCTCCGGTGACCACACCGGGCTACCTTCGCGGTCCACCGAGGGATCGAGGTAGCGTAGCCTGTGGTCGGCGAAGTGGTACACGCCGAGGAACGCGTGGTCTCCCCGGCTGCTCACGAAGGCGAGCATGGAGCCGTCCGGCGACCAGCGCAACGCGCCCGCGCTGCCGCGGATCTCGAACAGCTGCTCGGCCTCGGCCGTGTCCCCCAGCGTGACCGACCACACCTGTCCGCGCCGGAGAAACGCCACGACGTCGCCGCGCGCAGAGACGGCCGGAGAGTCGCCGACCGCCAGCTTGTGGGGCTCACCGCCCGCCACGGGCACCACCCAAATGGCGCGCTCGGCGCCGTCGGGCTCACTCAGCGGGTTGGGGATCTCCCCCTGCCGATTGGGCGCTCCGCCCCGCACGTACACGATCGAGGTGCCATCGGGCGTGAACGCCAGGCCCGAGAGTCCCTGGCCGTCGTCCGCGTCGTACGCCGTGAGCTGCCGGCTCCGGTAGTCCGGTGCCTCGGCAACCCAGATGTTCCGCACCCCCTCGGCATTCTGGACCCAAGCGACTCGGTCCCCGCCGGGGTCGGACACCGGCTGCGCCGGGAAGGGCGCGCTCAGGACCTGCTGCAACGTGAAGGGCTGCTGTGCCGCCGCGGGCGCCGCCAGCGTGAGCGCGACGCCGACGACCGTCGGCAGCCACCACCGGTAACGACTCAGCATGTCTGCTCCTCTCCCTTACCACCCATCCTGGATCGCCCGAGCGACGTGGTCGGCGATCGCCATGATCGTGAGCATGGGGTTGACGCCGCTGGAGGTGGGGAACGCGCTCCCGTCGGCGACGAACAGGCCCGGGAGTTCGTACGCTTCACCCCTCTCCCCCACCACCGAGTCCGCCGGCGAGCGTCCCATCCGAGCACTCCCGACCTGATGGAACGTGATGTACGACATGCGGCAGTAGCGGTAGCCCCGCGCGTCGGCCGCGGCCATGAGCCGATCGAGCCAGCCCCGCTCACTCGTCTTCACCCGGGCCGGCGGCGTCTGCAGCGTGAAGATCTCGCGGGCGCCGGCGGCAGCGAGCACCTGCGCGGCGCCGCGCACGGCCCCGCGCACGTTGGCGGCATCGAAACGCGACAGCTCGTAGTGCACCCGCGGCCGCCCGTCCCGTCCCACCGCCACCCGCCCTGGATCGCGGTCGCGCAGCAGCACGCCGCACAGCCCGGAGTATCCCAGGGCCGCCACGTCTTCCCTGAACTGGCGTGCACTATCCCACCCGAAGGCGCTCGCCGCCAACACGAAGTGCGCCGGTGCCGTCTCGAACTTTGCGCCGTACCCGTCACGCTGGTTGGCGAGCTGGTCGGAGTAGCGCGTCTGCAGCGAGCCCTCCCACGGGTTGACCCGATCGGGAAACACGCCCATGACCGCTGTGGCAGGGTGGAGCCTCAGATGCCTTCCGATGTTGCGGTTCGATAGGCCCGAGCGCCGGAGAATCGCCGGGGTGTGGACGCCACCCGCGGACACCACGACCACACGCGCCCGCACGGTGAGCCGGTGCTGCACACCGTCGGGGGCGGTGACGCTCGCCGTCACGCCGCTCGCGCGTCCCCGCTCACTCTGCACCCGCTCCACCTCACATCCCACCACCAGACGGGACCCGGTCGCCGCTGCGTCGCTGAGGTAGGTGCGGGTCGTGGAGTTCTTGGCGCCGTGGCGACACCCATAGCCGCAGAACCCGCACTCCAGCCCTTCCTTGCAGTCGGTGACGTTGCGCGGCATGAGATCCACGTGCCACCCCAGCGTGCGGAGCCCCTGCTCGAGCAGTTGGTCGCGCCTCCCCGGAGTGGTCCATCGCGTTCCCACGTCGATGCGTGCGCTCACCCGATCGAACGACTCCGTGAAGCGCCGGCTCGTGAAGAGAGAGAGGCCCGACGCCTGCTCCCACTCTTGCCGCACTGCGTCCGGCAGCGGGAAGCTCGTGGTGTAGTTGATCACGGTGCCGCCCCCCAGACAGCTCCCCGCGAGCACCGGCATGGACCCGCTCTGGGTCATGAGCAGCCCCCCGTCGAGGTAGAGCGATCCCAGCATTTCCCCCTCAACCTGGGTCATGTCCCTCGATCCCGGGTTGGGTCCCTTCTCCAACACGACCACATCGCGCCCGGCGGCGGCGAGCACCCCCGCAACCACGCCGCCACCCGCCCCCGAGCCGACCACCACCACGTCGCACTCGAGCGTCGTGTCCCGGGTGATCGACAGCGTGGGCAGAGGCTCGATCGTCTGCTCCGGCTGCGGCAGCGGCCCGGGATGTCCCACATGCCGCCACGCGGGATTGGAGCCATCGCGCGTGGGCCACCCGTAGTAGGCCAGGTGCGCCAATCGCTTGAGCGCCTGGAACCCGGCCCGCCGCAGGGGCAGTCGGGAGTGGGCCCAACTCCGGAGCACCGCTTCCCGCGCTGCCGGAGCGAGGCGCATGAGCGAGGCGGGGCGTCCGCTCAGCGCCAGGTTGCCGAGCGGCGATCCCAGAGCGCTGAGCAGGAGGCCGATGCGCGACCGGTCGCGTGGGTCGGGCAGCGAGGCGATCAGCTGCTCGACGCGCTCCGCCGTGCCCGCACGCGCCGCCCCCGTGGCAAAGAACCCCTCCGGGTCATCGTCGCTGACAATCTCGGGCAGCAGGGTGTCGCACACGGTGGCCAGCACGGCTCGCTGACGATCGGTCAATTGGGAGTTCGACGGTGGGGAAACCATGGTGCGCCTAATGTGCGCCCGGCGTCACACTCGCAGCAACCTCGCTCGACGGTGCAGCCGAGGCCGGGCGAGCCACCAGGTAGTACATTGGGGAATGCGTCTCGCCGCATCCGACCTCTACACCCACTACCGCCCTTCCCGGTGCGAACTGCGGGTCTACCTGCGGCATCAGGGCGAGTTCGAGTCGGAGCCCGGCGAGTACGAGCAGGTGTTACGGCGCTTGGGAAAGCGCCACGAGAAACAGCATCTGGGCTCCCTCGGCCCGGTGGTCATGCTCGACAGCGGCACCCGGGAGGAGCGTGAGCGCCTCACGCGGCAGGCCGTGACCGACCAGCGGGAGGTCGTCTATCAGCCGGCGTTCCGCTCGTCCGTGGCGATCGACGGCGAGCGCTGGGAAGTGGTGGGCGATCCCGATTTGCTCATCAAGTGGGGTGACGGATACATCATCCGCGACTGCAAGATCTCGCAGCGGATCACGCACCGCGACCACCCCGAGATCCACTATCAACTGGAGCTCTACGGATGGTTGTATGAGCGCACGTTCGGCGATCCGCCGGTCGCCCTGGAGGTGTACAACGGAGCCGGTGAGATCTCCCAGCTGGCGTTCAAGGGCGGAACCCGCGCGCTCCAGGAACTGGAGACCATCGCGCGGTTGAAACGTGCGAAGCGCCCCCCTTACACTCCGGTGGGCTGGACCAAGTGCCAACCATGCGCCTTCCGCTACCGCTGCTGGCCCGAGGCGGAGGAGCGTAAGGATCTCTCCCTGGTGTACGGCCTGGACCAGTGGATGGCTCTCGAGCTCCGCAAGGAAGGACTGGAGACGTATCCGGAGTTGGTGGAGCAGTACACGGCGGAGCGCCTGGCCCGGCTCACCAAGCCGTCCGCAGCCCACACGTGGAAGGTGGGCAAGCGGGCGCCGTCGATCCTTCGCATGGCGCGCGCGCTCAGCTCCGGCGAGGAGATCCTGATTCAGCCGCCCGAGGTCCCGGAGCACCCCAACTACGTGATGTTCGACCTCGAGGGGATGCCGCCCCAGCTCCAGGAACCCGCCAAGATCTACCTCTGGGGATTGCAGGTGTACGGCGAGCGGCCGGGCGAGTTCCAATACGCGCTGGCCGACTTCGGCTCCGAGGGAGACCGCACCGCGTGGCTCGGGTTTCTAGACCGGGCACAGGGGGTGTTCGAGCAGCACGGGGATTTGCCGTTCGTACACTGGTACTCGTACGAGAAGACCAACATCGAGATGTACGTGGAGCGGTACGGGGACCCCGACGGCACCGCGGCTCGCGTGCTCGACAACCTGCTCGACCTGTTGCCCATCACGCAGGAGTCGATCGCGCTGCCCCTGCCGAGCTACAGCCTTAAGGTGATCGAGCAGTACATCGGGCACGAGCGCACGCTGCGGGACACGAGCGGTGATTGGGCCATGGCGCGCTACGTCGAGGCTGTCGAGACCGAGGACGAGACGGAGCGGCAGGCACTGATGAGAATGATCATCGCCTACAACCGGGAAGACCTGGAGGCAATGTGGGGCGTGATGCAGTGGCTCAAGGGCAAGACCGCACCGGCGGTACCGCTCAAGCTGGTGGAGTGACATGACGCGCGCGTGGCGGCCGGCCCTGGCACTCACGGTCGCACTGTGGGCCTGCTCGGCCGCAATACCGGAGGAGATCGATCGGGTCGAGCTGACCTTCCTCGATGTTGGTCAGGGTGACGCCATGCTGATTCGCTCGCCCGAGGGCCAGCTCGCCCTCGTGGATGCTGGGTCGACTTTCCCGGCGGAGGCCTTGCGACGGCACGGCGTCAGATCGCTCGACCTGGCAGTCGCCACCCACCCCCATGCAGATCACATCGGGGGAATGGCCGGCGTGCTGCGTGCCCTCTCCCCGCGCTTCTATGTGGACAACGGCGTGCCACACACGACGTCGACGTACAGTCTGGTCATGTCGTATCTCCAACGGTCAGACATCACCTACCTCCAAGCCACCGACCGGCGGCTCGAGCTCGGAACGGTCACCCTGCACGTCCTGCCACCGCTGACGCAGGCGGCGAACCTCAACGATCAGTCGGTGGGCATCGTCGTGGAGTACGGCGACTTCAAGGCCCTGCTCACGGGCGACGCGGAAACGAGGGAGCTGGAGCACTTCGTCCGGCTCGGCGTACCGGATGTGACCGTGCTCAAGGCATCCCATCACGGCGCCCGGGATGGGGTGAGCCCCGCGTGGCTGGACGCCACGCGTCCCGAGCTCGTGGTCGTCTCCTGCGGCCGGGACAACCAGTACGGGCATCCCGACCCGGAGGCGCTGACGCTCTACCAGGACGCGGCCGACGCTGTCTACCGCACCGACCTGCACAGCGACGTGACGATCCTAGGTGCCCGCGACGGCAGCTACCGCGTCGAGACCGGCAGGCCGGTCGCCGGCATCGGGGAGCACACGACGCGGCTGGGTCCGGACGAGGTCTCGGTATGGGTCTCCCCCGACGACCCCGGTGAGCACGCCATCGTGCGCAACCACGGGTCGGAATCGCTGGCCGTGGGCGACTGGACCCTGTGCGACTCGGTACGGAATTGCTTTCAATTCCCCGCGTCCACCACGATCGAGGCCCGCGACAGCGTCATCGTGTTCACCGGCTCCGGATCGAGCGACGGTCGGCTCTTCTACATGGGAGCTCCCCGGCCGGTATGGAACAATGGCGGCGATTGGGCCATCCTATGGGACACCCGGGGACAGGTGGTGGCGCGCTATGAGTACTGACCAGCACTACGCAGTGGATCGGATCCGGCATCGGACCGCCCTGCTCGTGGACGACCAGCAGCGGCAGATCCTCGTCCCGACGTCCAGACTCCCGCGCGAGCTTGCCGAGGGACACGTGCTTCTGGTCCCGGTGGATGAGGCTGGCACCGCGGATTGGGGGCGGGCTCGCATCGACGAGGCGGAAGGCCAGCGTCGCAAGGCCGAGGCCGAGGAGACGATCGAGGAACTGAGGGAGCGGGATCCGGGGGGGGACGTCACCCTGTAGACCAGCCGGCTACGGCAGCGACACCGCCAGCCGCACGCCATCCCAGATCAGTTGGGCCACCTCCGGTCCCTCATCTCCCAGCAGCTCCCGATACCGCGGGTGCCGCCGGAGCGCATCCGGGAACGGCGCCAATCGCAGGTATGGCGTAGACATCATGGACGGCGCCGCGAGGAGGGCGTCCACGTGATCGAGAGCCGGGTCCGGCTCGCCCAGCATGGCGTAGGTCCACACCAGGGAGCTCCTGAGCACCATGCGCTGGAGGGCGTCACCGGACTCGCTGATGGCTCGCTCCAGCAACGCCGCCTGCCCCATCGCCGCATCCTTCTGCCCCAACCCTGCTTCGGCACGGGCCAGCAGTGTGGTCAGGACGGGGTCGCCCGTCCGGGTGAGCGCGGCTGCCCGGACCGTGGTCCGGAGGGAGTCGTAGTAGGCACGGGAGCGGGGGAGCCGGCCTCGCAGCCGGTAGAACTCGGCCTTGAGGTAGTAGTAATCGAACGGCAACGGTCCGCTCACCGAGGCCGGCGTGAGGGGCTCGATGATGGAGTCGTACGCCCCCCCTACGAGCAGGGCGGGCGCCACCTGGAGGAGGGCAAGCGCTACCTGGCCCGGCGTCGTGCGCTGCAGCATCTCGCGCGTCGCGGCGTGCGCCCGCGCCGTGTCACCCTGCCAACGCAGGTACAGCGCAATCCGCGCCTGATGCGCCTCCCCCATGTCGGGCGCGATCCCCAGCGCCAGACCCAGGTACCGCGCGGCGTCGGCGTAGCGCCGCACCAGCAGGTGGAACTGCCCGGCGGCAGCGGCCCATTCCGGGTCGCGCGGGTCGAGCGCCGCCGCCATCGCGGCGTTCTCGACGGCCTCGTCCCACTCGCCCCGCGCCGCCTGCAGCACCGCCATCAACGTACGGGCGTACGCGTTGCTGGGCTCCCGCTCCACGACGTGCTTGAACTCCTCCAGCGCCCGCGCAGGATCGGGCTCCGCCCCCCAGTAGTGGTACAGCCCCTGTGCCAAGTGTGCGCCCGGCAGCTCAGGATCGAGGGCGAGCGCCGTGTCCACCGCGGCCTTGGCCTGCTGCAGCCTGGCGTCGCTGGGATCGATGAAGAAGCGGTAGAGCCAGATGTGGGCGGTCGAGAGCTCGGACCACGCGAGCGCGAAACCAGGATCCAGATCGAGCGCCTGCTCGAAGAAGTCGATGGCGATGCGGCGCGCGTTGGCGTCACCCGCGCCCAGCGCACCCGCGAGGTAGTCGTGACCTCGAAGGTACAGCTCGTACGCCTGCAGGTCCGCGGTGGGCGGGATTTCGGCCGGCTCCTCCTCACCTTCCAACAGCGCCACGTCCATGGCGCGCACCACCCGGTCGGCGATCTCCGACTGCACGCGGAACACCTCGGTCATGTCTTCGTCGTAGACGCTGGCCCACACATGGGTGTCATCCGAGGCCCGGATGAGCTGCGGGATGATGCGGACCCGGCTCGTGGGATCCTGGGGTCGCTCGCGCTGGATCGTCCCCTCGAGCACATAGTCGGCCCCCAGTTGCGCACCTATCTCGCGGGATGACAGGTCGGTCTCCCGATACTGCATGGCGCTCGTGCGGGAGATCACCCCCAGCCTGCCGAGGGTGGCCAGCCTTGCAGTGATCGCATCGCTGATCCCGTTGGCGAAGTACTCATCCTCGGGTGGGCCGAGGTTCTGGAACGGGAGCACCACCACCACGGGACGGTCCGAGACCGTCCCGCCGCCCCGACCCCCAGTGAGCCACACCACCACGAACGCGATAACCAGCGTGAGCACCGCAACGGCCGCCGTCAGTCCCGTCCGACCCGCCAGCCACGGTGCCGTGAAGGGTCCGAATGCAACCCGCTCCATCCCGCCACTCGGCGTGACGACGAGCCGGTCCAGCTCCCGCAACGCCTCGTCGGCCGTCTGCCACCGATCGGCGGGATCCTTCTCGAGGCACTTCATCACCACGTCGGCGAGCTCCGGCGGCAGATCGGAGCGGTGGACCAGCACGTGATCGGGGGCTTGCGTGACCTGGGCCGTGAGCACGGCCTGAGGCGAGGCACCGTGAAACGGCGTGCGCCCGGTGAGCATCTCGTACGCCAATATCCCGACGGCATAGATGTCGGCCCGGTGGTCGACGCTCGGATCAGCGGTGGCCTGTTCAGGAGCCATGTAGGCCGGTGTTCCCAACACGAGCCCGGCGGTGTCCACCTGGTCTCCCTCGGCAGCCACCGCCAGCGCCTTGGCCACGCCAAAGTCGGTCACGAGGGCGTGGCGTCCCGTCAGCATGACGTTGCCCGGCTTGATGTCGCGATGCACCACACCGCGCTCGTGCGCGTGATCCAATGCGTCGAACAGGTCGTGCAGCAATGCCACCACTGCCTGCACGGGCATCGGGCCGTCCACGAGGCGCTCGCGTAGCGACTCGCCGTCCACGACCGGCATCACGTAGTACAGGAACCCCTGCGCCTCGCCCGAATCGTGCAGGGGGAGGATGTGGGGATGCGACAGCCTGGCCGCAATCTTGATCTCTCGCAGGAACCGATCGGGCCCCAGCGACGCCGCCAGGTCCGGCCGCAGCACCTTCAGCGCCACCTTGCGGTCGTGCTTCAGGTCCTGCGCCAGGTAGATCACGGCGGCCCCGCCCCGTCCCAACTCGCGGAACAGGCGGTAGCGGCCCGCCAGGGCCTCACTCAGACGGTCGTGCAACTCCTGCATGGCGCACAAAGATGAGCCAAGTCCGGGTGGGGCGCGAGCGCAGGCCCCCAGGAGCGGGATGGGAGGGATCCTCGACCAGCGGTCATGGCTGGGTCATTACACGCGCTCACGAAATCGCCGGTGCGGGAGGTGACAACCCGCGATATCCTTACCGTACGGCAACCCCACAGAAAAGTTCCCCGTTGTGAGTGTGTGAAGACTGCGGGAACTTCGGGGGTATACAGGGGCGGCCCCGCCCCGGGTGGTGCGGGGCCGGAGGATGACGGTAGATTGGCACAGGAGCCGGCCGGATCGCGCGCCGGCTGACCGAGGAGGTCCGATGATCGCTGCCAGCATGGGCGTGATACTCTCGCTGCTCCCCGGAGTGGGCGCCCCGCCGGGCCTGGTGCCGGTCGCGGGGTTTGGGCCGGACACGTCGTGCATCGTGATGGACATGCCGACCGAGGACAGGCTCAGCCCGCTGGACTCCCTCACGTTCTCCGTGCAAGGCCAACCCGTGAAGATCTGCTACGGCCGCCCGTCCGCCCGGGGACGCACGATGATCGGGGGTCGGGACGTTCCCTTCGGCCGGTTGTGGCGCACGGGCGCCAACGAGCCCACCATGATCCACACGACCGGCGCCATCAGTGTGGCCGGCATCGAGATCAAGCGGGGGAGCTACTCGCTCTACACCGTGCCTGGCGAGGACGAGTGGATCGTGATCGTGAACCGTTCGATCACCCAGTGGGGCCACATCGCGGAGTACAGCTACAAGGTGAAGGCCCAGGAGGTGGGGAGGGCTGAGGTGCCACCCGAGCGGCTCGCCGACCAGGTCGAGACCATGCGCTTTCGGGCCGAGCCCGGAGAGGGAGGCGGCGTCACATTGAGGCTCGAGTGGGAGCGCACTCGGGTAACCATCCCCGTCACCCCAGCGGGGTCGTAACCGCGGCGAAGGCCATGGCATCCTCGCACTATCTCGCAGTCGACAGGTTGCATGCGTCGGACGCCGTGATCGTGGACGATCAGGGGCGTGCCTTCAACGTGCCCCTCAGCGAGCTGCCGCCGGACCTCGCAGAGCGGACGGTACTCGAGGTCGTGGTGGGCGACGACGGGACACCCGACTGGTCCACCGCGAAGATCGACGAAGGCGAGACGCAGCGACGCCAACAGCGCTCGGCCGACCTCACCGAGAAGCTACGCGGCAGCGACGAGCACGGATTCCTCCACCCCGACGAGGAAGCCTAGGCTCGCTGAACCTACGCGCCATCCCCCCTCAGTCTCGGTGCGTGCTCGCTCCCGATCCCAGCCCCACGTCGGGCAACGGCGTGGCCGCGGTATGGGGGGGCAGCGTCGGGTATTCCACCTTAGGCTGCCGCCCGGTGAGCGTCCCGAGGAGGGACACCACGGCCGCCTGTTCACCCTCCGTGAGCTCGGCTCCCAACTGGGCGCTCGCCATGACCGCCACGGCTTCACCTAGATCCCACACACCGCCGGCGTGGAAGTAGGGAGCGGTGAGCAGGATGTTGCGCAGTGACGGGGCCTTGAAGACGTACTCGTCGGACACGCTCTGGGTGACAGCGAACCGGCCCTTGTCCCCCGGAGGGAGGATCGCCGCGTCGGGCTTCTCCACCACGCCAAACGGGTAGTAACCGGCACCACCCATGTTCAGACCGCCGTGACAGCCGGCGCAGCCCTTTTCGACGAAGACCGCGAGCCCCCCCTTCTCGTCCAGCGAGAGGGCGTCTTCGTCACCCCGCAGGTAGTTATCGAACCGCGAGCCCGGTGTGATGAGCGTCGCCTCGAACGCCTCGATGGCCATCGCCATGTTGGTGAAGCTCACGGGCTCGGGATCGTCGGGGAACGCCGCATGGAACCGCTCGACGTACTCTGGGATGCTGGACAGCGTCTGCTCCACACGCTCGGGTGTGTTGTTCATCTCCACCGCAGCCTGTACGGGTCCCATGGCCTGCTCGTGGAGATCGGCCGCTCGGCCATCCCAGAACTGGGCGACGTTGTAGACCGCGTTGAGCACCGTGGGCGCGTTCCGCGGCCCCTGTTGCCACCCGTGTCCGACGGACGTCTCCAGCAGATCGACGCCTCCGAGCCCGAGGTTGTGGCAGGTATTGCAGCTGATGAGCCAACTCTGTGAGAGCCGCGGATCCAGGTAGAGCATCTTGCCCAACTCGACCTTTCCCGGCGTGATCGGGTTGTCCGCCAGATCGGGTGGATCCTCAGGGATCGGCTCGAACATCTCGAGCATCGCCGGCGTGAGGCGGAGCCCGCCAAATTCTTCCGCCTGCTCGGCTGGAGGCTGCGTGTCGCAGCCTATCAACAGCACCATTGCCAGGCTCAGTGTTGTCAGACGCATCGGCACTACTCCTCCTTGATCTGTCCCGGCCGCCACCCTTCGCTACTGCGGATGCCCCACCGGCATCAGGCCGAGCGGGTGCTCGGCAGCGGGCAGTTCGAGAGTCTGTTTGACCTGGTTGTCGTGAAAGGCACCGACGAACGTCGTGCCGAGATCGAGCGCGGCGGCCTGCAGGTACACGTTCTGCGCCGCATGCCCCACATCCATGTGGACGTACTTGCGTCCGCGCTCGCCGTACTTCCCCGTGGTCCTGGAATAGACGGCCGCCACCACCAGGATGGCCGGGGCGGCCTTCAGCCAGTCCTGCCGCAGGGCTGCCCGCGCGAGGGCGGACCGGCGGTCACCCTCGGCGGTCCGCACCAGCTCGTGTCGGCGAGGTCGATAGCGGTAGATGCCGTGCGAAAGGCCCTCGACGGCGCCGGCAACGAGAGAGATCTCCAGAGGATAGAGGGCACCCGCAGAGGGCGCCGAGCGTCCGCCATCGGCGGCGGTAACGCCTTGCGCCGCCCACAGCAGCTGCGACACGTGGTTGAGGGTGAGCGCCTCGTCGCGGAAATCGCGGATCGACCGCCGGGCGTGGAGGGCGGCCGGCACCGAGATGTCGCCCTCGAGCCTCGGGTCAGGGAGGGTGAGGACCTGTTGCGACGGCATGCCTCACGAGGGAATGATGGGGTAGTTCGTCCCCTCGTTCTCCTCTCGTTCCAGTTCCTGCAGCAAGCAGTTCACGGTCTGCTCGACGAGGGCCTCCACCTCCACACCACGTCGCCGCGCCTCACCCTCGTACGCGTGAAACGCCTCATCACTCAGCTCCGCCCACACTCGGACCTTCCGCATGCGCACCCTCCTCCGGACGGCGCCTGACACTGCTACCCTGCCGGCACACCCTTGTAGCCGTAACACAGAATGCCGCCATGTCCCTCCCGCCGGATGAGCCTGAACTCCAGCTCCACTGCGGTCCCGGGAAGGACCTCGGCCGGCTCGCAGTCCACGACCTGTACCATCAGTCTCGCGCCTTCGGGCGTCTCCACGATCGCCATCGCGTACGGCGCCTCCATGAGGAAGTCATCGGGCGGCACGTGGACCACCGTCGAGGTCACGACCCGCCCCTCACGCGAGAGCTGGATCTGTTTCCAGTCCTGCGCGCCGCAGGCCGGGCACACCTTCCGGGCAGGAAACGCGACCTTGCCGCAGCCGCAGCACCGTGACGCCTCGAGACGGTAGCGGCTGGGAATCTCCCTCCAATACCTGGGACTCGGCATGGCTCATACCCTCTGGAAGATGTGGACCACCGAGCTCGCTCCCGAGCCTCCCATGTTCTGGCAAAGACCGACGTCGGCATCCGGGACCTGACGATCTCCCGCTTCACCGCGGAGCTGCTCGTAGATCTCGATGGCCTGCGCGACGCCGGTCGCCCCCACGGGATGCCCCTTCGACTTGAGCCCACCGCTGGTGTTCACCGGCACCTCGCCACCGAGC
>JBDGXT010000130.1:0-12018 GCA_039584455.1 Gemmatimonadota bacterium | reverse complement strand
CCGGCCCGCTCCGCTCTCCAGGCGCGTGCCTTCGCGGGCGGCCGAGCACTATGCCAACTTCGTCGAGCTGTGGGAACACGCGGATCCCGACCTCCAACCGATCGTGGAGGATGTGCGGGAACGGATTGCGCAGCTGGCTGGCGAGCCACGAGGTGGTCGGTGAGAACACCTATCTGCTGGCCACCCCGGCCACCATCGCACGCTTCCCAGATACCAGCTTTCTAAGCGCGGAAAGTAGGATGTTCTGAGGCTCGACTAGGCTGTCTTGAGGCCGCAGTCAGGCATTTGGAAGGTTCAAAACGACGTCTCGAAGCTTCAACACGACGTCCTGAAGATTGGAATCGACGAATCGGAGATTCGAAGCGCCCTGTCGAAGCTTCAACACGCCGATTCCAACCTTCAAAACGATCAGCTGAAGCCCCACAACAGCCTACTGAAGCCTCAGAACAACGTGCTTGAGTCGAGGTCACGGGATGCTCCTCCCGATCAACACCGCGGGTGTGTCGGTCTACACGCTGCTTAGGGCGGCGAAGCTCGTGAACGTCGCCCTACGAAAGGAGCTGATCGAGGATGCAGCGAAGCTCGTGAAGGTCGCCGTTGAAAGACAGCTGATCGAGAACGCTGTGAAGCGTCTGAGTTCGGCCGGCCGCTAGTGTAGGTGCCCCTTCGCCGCCTCTGCTCACGCACGCATCAGCGTGCCGAAAAACCGCGGGCTGAGCGGGAGCGGCGACCAACCGGCGCCGTGTCACCGTGGGGTCAAGCCCACCCGGCTGAACCGCAGCGTTGCCCGGGTGGCCGAACCGCTTCAGCTGGCGCTCACTACACTCCCCATGGCGGCGGTTCGGGAGGGTCGCCCGGATCCCCCGCTGAGAAACCGGCCTGTCCTTCGAGCCGGATGATGTCCGTGCGAACCTCCTTGCCCCATTCGATCATCTTCTCAGTCCATTCGATGAGTGAGTCCGCCATCTCATCGGTCAATCCTGCACCTGCACTGAACTTTGCCTTCTTCGAAATCTTGTGCCTGTCTTGCTTGTCCTTCGCCATGATACACCTCCCCAAATAGGAACCCGTACTACGGGGTCACTGCCACGAGGTCGTGCCGCCCTAAGGCAACTAACCGCGCCCTATACTTCTCTGCGGCTGCGGCTTCGCCATGTTCTTCGGCCACCCGCAGCCGCAGTGATAGACTGGCCGGCAAGTACAGCAGGTAGGAGAGCGGGGCGGGGGAGTCGAAGCTCGCCGCCACGGCCGCCGCTTCTTCGAGTTCCCCGCGGGCGAACAGCAGCTCTGCCAACGTCCATCGTTCTGGCCCGAGCGACTCCCACGGGTAACCTGCGAGTGGCCCCCTCCGCGCGGTTGGTCGCAGGGCCATCAGGCGATCCAGTGCCTCCGAGGTGTCGGCGCGGGCCAGCGCTGCGTGTGCCGCCAATACTTCAGCGAAGAGCCTATCCGCGCGATCGCCCGTAGCGACCGACCTCGCGACGAAGCTGTCGGCGATGGCCTGAACCTCCACCACCTTCCCCCGGTGGGCATGCCACAGGGCCATGAGCCAGAGTTGGGCGCTTAGGAGCGGGGCGGATCTCTCACGCAACACTGTGACGTATGCGGCGGCTTGCGAGTCCAGCGGCGCGCCTGCCACGGCATCCACGATGTAGAACGGGGCGAAGAAGCGGGCGCCCCACGGCGTCGCCACCGCCGAGTCCAGCAGCACGGCCACCTCGTCGTAGCGTGCCTGCGCCATCAGCAGGCTCTGGAGCCCGTTCACCGCCCCCCATTGGGTGCCCCTCTCCCCAGTGGTGTCGTGCCGCAGCAGCGCCCGGAAGGCGCGCTCGCCACAGGCCGGCTGCGCGCCGGCGGCCACGAGCGCGTCGGCCGCTCGCGACACTGCGAGCGGTGTCTCCCGCACGGCGCGTTGCCAGTCCAACGATTCGACCCCCCGGGCCACGCAGTCATGCATGAGGAACAGCTGCTGGGTGAGCGACGTATCGGGCGACTCGCGGTTGAACTTCTCCAGCAGTGCTCTAGCGTGATCCGAGTCGCCTCGTCGCAGGGCGGACTCTGTCAGGTGAAACAGCGGCGGCGTGAACGCGGTATCGAGCTGGCGCGCCGTTGCGAACGCCGCTTCGGCGAGGGAATCGAGTGGGGATTCGTTGGGCAGATAGTGGTAGTACACCTCGCCCAGCGCCATCCACACGTCGCGCCACTCGGGGTCGTGTGCCAGCGCCTCCTTGAGGTACCACACCGCGGTATCGGCGGCTCCCGTGAGATAGGCCTGGAGCCCCCGCGCGAACAGCGGCTGTCCCGCGGGGAGCGCCGCCTCGCGATCCAGTGCGACCGCGACCAACGCCTCAGCCCGGTTGCTCTCCTTCAGCCAGCTCGCCGCTTGTGCCCCTCGCACCGCCGCGATCGCCAGTGTGGAGTCGCTGGCCACGGCACTCTCATAGTGCTCCAGCGCGCGGCCGAAGTGCGAGCGGCGGTACTCCTGCTCCCCCTGGAGGAAGTGCGCCACCGCTGCGGTCGCGTGGCCGGTCAGCCAGCCGACCTCGACACGCTCCCCCGTGATCTCCGGAAGCAGCTCGTTGAGCGCTTGCAGGCCGAGGTGCCAGTCATCGCCCGGCACCCCCGCCGCGCTGCTCCATAGGACGACCGAATCGGCGGCGACGTCGTGCAGCGCCAGCATGATGTCGACCGAGTCCCCCCGCGGCACCACGCGGCCGTCGATGAAGTACCCAGCCGCCTGCTCCCGGGCGAGGGCGCGCGCGTCGTCCTCGGGGAGGGTCCGCACGTCCTCTCGCGCGTCGACGCCGAGCAGGCTCCATCCGTCGGTCCAGCGAAACAGGCCGGTACTCTCCAGGGCGTAGCCCACGGCCAGCGCCACGCGCTCGCCGCCCCCCCCGTCTCCCCGGTACTCGCCGCTCACGACCAGCGGGTACACCACGATGCGGTTGCGCTCGAGTGGCGGCTCGGGGGGGAAGATCAGTCGCAGTGCCACGATCGAGAGCACGATCAGCGCCACCCCGACCACCCCCACCCGGCGGCGCTGCTTGATGCGTGTGGGCAAACGCTTGTACTCGCCTGTCTCCAGCGCCCCGATGGTCTGGGCGAGCTGCGTGGCGGTGGTGAAGCGGTCGGCCGGTGTCTTGGCGAGTGTCTTGTCGATCACCTCCTCCAGCTCTTCCGGCACCGCATCCCGCACCACCCGCACCGACGGGGCGTGCTCGCTCACGTGCCGCGCGATGACCGCCTGCGCTGTGGGGCCGGTGAACGGCGGCTCCCCCACCAGCATCTCGTACAGCACGCAGCCCAGGGCGTACACGTCGGAGCGCCCGTCCAGCTTGGTCGCGCCGGTGGCCTGCTCCGGGCTCATGTACGCTGGCGTGCCGATGGCCAGCCCTGTCTCGGTGAGTGGTTGGTATGCCGCTTCCGTCACCGCCCGGGCGATGCCGAAGTCGGCCACCACCGCGTGCTCGCCGGTGACCATCACGTTCTCGGGCTTGATGTCTCGGTGGATCACGTTGTGGCTGTGGGCGTAGCTGAGGGCCTCAGCCACCTCGCGCGAGATGCGGAGCGCGTCGGGTACGGGGAGCTGCCCCTCGCGGTTCAGCCGGTCGCGCAGGCTCTCGCCCTCGACGTACGGCATGACGTAGTACATCAGGCCGTCGCCGGCGCCGGAGTCGTACAGCGGCAGGATGTGGGGGTGTTGCAGCTGGGCGGCGATGTGGATCTCGCGCAGGAAGCGCTCGCCTCCCAGGGAGGCCGCGAGCTCAGGGCGCAGCACCTTGATGGCGACCAGGCGCTCGTGCTTGAGGTCACGGGCGAGGTAGACCACCGCCATCGCTCCGTGTCCGAGTACCCGCTCGACCTCGTACCGCCCGGCGAGCAGCGCGCTCAGCCCTGCCGCCACGTCCATCCCACCACCCTCCCCTCAGGTGGTGAGCCCCTACGTTACGGCGCCGCGGGGGGGGCCGCTAGGGGAGGGGGCCGAAGAGGCGGGAATCGATCCCATCCTACTGAAGCACAACGGGTTGGCGGCTTCCATGCCGGGCGCCTCACCAGACGGGAACGGATGGGTCGCCACCCTCGAACTCGACCCGGACACCGGCGGTATGCCCGATGCCGCCGCGGCTTGACGTTTGCTTGACGAGGGTGGGTGCAACGTGGGCTCGTGATTCACCGGAGGCTCACGTGCGCGATCAGACTGCCCGGAGTACCATGCTTCCCGCGCCCGAATCCGCGCCCGCGGCCGGGTGGGGACCGCACGTGATCCTCAATCCGGCGGCGCGTGGGGGTCGGGCCGGGAGGCTCGAGTCCCGCATCGCGGCGAAGCTCACGGAGCGGTTCGGCCCGCACTATACGCTCGACGTCACGCAGCGCCCCGGCGACGCCACCGCGCGGGCCGCGACGGCCGTCGCGGCGGGCGCCGCCCTCGTGGTCGCGGTCGGCGGGGACGGCACCGTGCACGAGGTGGTGAACGGGGTGGACTGCGGCACCGGCAGCGGCCTGGCGCAGAGTCTGGCGCTCCCCGCCACGCTCGACGCCCAGCTCGACGCGCTCACCGAGCCCCACAGCGTCGCGATCGACGTCGGACACGTCGTGTGCCGCGACGAACGCGGCCGCCGGCTGGAGCGCTGGTTCGCGAGCGAATGCCAGGTGGGGATCGGCGCTGTGGTGGCGGCCGGCGCCCCCCCGGCGCTCAAGCGGTTCGGCGGGAGCATCGCGTTCGGCGCCGTGGCGCTGCGTGAGCTCCTGCGCTATCGCGCCACGGCGCTCACCGTGTCGTACAACGGGGACGGCGGCACGACGGCGCCGCTGCTCGGTCTCGTCATCGGGAACGGCAGCACGTGCGCGGGCGGCATGCGGCTCACGCCCGGCGCCCGGCTCGACGACGGGCTGTTCGACGTGCTCGCCCTCCACGACCTGGGGGTGCCGGCGCGGCTGCACACCTTCCCGCGCGTCTACGCCGGGCGGCATCTCGCCTCGGCTGCCTTCTCCCTCCGACGGAGCCACTACCTGACCGTCGCGGCGGAGCCGCCGGCACCCGTTTCGGCCGACGGCGAGCTGCTCGGGTTCACGCCGTGCCGGATCAGGCTGCAGCCCGCGGCGCTGCGCATCCGTAGCGGGCGGTCGAACGGGAGCTGAGATCATGTCGCGGATCGGCCTGCGGCTGGAGCGACTCGGGCGTCGTGCTCGCCGTGTGCGCGGCGGCCTTCCTGGGCACGCCGTCGGCGCCGCCGCTGCTCGTGTCGCTCGGAGCGCGATTGGGCTACGAGCCGGCGCAAGGGCTGCGCGCCGGATACCTGTGCGTGGCCGGTGTCATGGTGGTGGCCTCGGGGCTCCGCATGTGGGCCGGGAGCGCTCTCACCTCCGGGCGCGCGATGGCGTTTGCCGTGCAGGCCGACGCCCTCACGCTCGCCGGCCCCTACCGCCTGGTTCGCAATCCGATGTACCTGGCCGACTGGGTGGCCTCGTGCGGCTTCGCGCTGTGCCTGCCGCCGGTCGGGCTCGTTTTGCCCGCCACCCTGCTGCTCCACTACACCCGGCTCATCCGGCACGAGGAGCGCGCGCTAGGGCGGCAGTTCGACGCGCGGTATCGCGCCTACACGGCGGAGGTGCCCCCTCTGTTTCCCGACCTGCGCGCCGCGCGCCGCCTGCACGCCGTCGTCGCTGACCTCACGATCACGCGGGACGGGGCGCGCCACAACGCGCTGTACGTGCTCTTCATTCCTGGCTTCGTGCTCGCCGCGCTCACGGGCTCGCTCGGACTGGCCGTGCTCGTCGGGCTCCCCGCGGTATTCGACTGGGCCGTGGTCCATACGCGCAAAGGCGTGGCGCCGCGGTCGGCGTCGCCCGCGCCCGGCGTCGCGCTGCGTCCTGCCGAGGACCGGGCGCGGTCCAAGGTGTTCGACGGGGTGCTGTACGCGCAGTGCTGGGAGGACCCGGCGATCGATCGCGAGGCGTTCGGGATCGGCCCTGACGACGTGGTGTTCTCGATCACGTCGGGGGGCTGCAACGTCCTCGCGTTCCTCATCGACGACCCGCGCCGGGTCATCGCGCTGGACGTCAACCCGCACCAGAACTACCTGCTCGACCTCAAGCTGGCCGCGTTCGCGCAGCTGGAGCACCCCGAGGTGCTGGCGCTGCTGGGCGTGGCACCCTCGGATCGGCGCCGGGTGCTGTATGCCGCGCTCCGGCCCCGGCTGCGGGCCGACAGCCGCCGCTACTGGGACGCCCACCCCCGCGCCATCGAGGACGGCGTCATTCATGCCGGCCGCTACGAGCGGTACCTGCGTCTGCTGCGACGCTGGTTCGCGGTGCTCATGGGTCCCTCCCTCGGCGCCGCGGTGCTCGCCGCGCCGAGCGCCGAGGCCCGCCGCGCGCTGTTCCGCCGGCGCTGGGACACGCGGCGCTGGCGCCTGTTCACCGACGCCCTGCTCAGCCGCCGCGTGATGACCTGTCTGTTCGACGGGGCGTTCTTCGCGCAGCTCGAGGAGTCGTTCTCGTTCGGCGAGCGATTTCGTGCGCGGGTGGAGCGCGCGGTGCTGGAGCTGCCGGTCGAGCGCAACCCGTATCTGGCCTACGTGCTGCTCGGCCGGTTCCCGACCGCGCGGCACCTGCCGCTGTACCTGCGGCCGGAGCACTTCGAAGCGATCCGCCGGCGGCTGGATCGCGTCGAGCTCGTCACCGGTGCCTGTGAGGAGTACTTCGGCACGCTGCCGGCGGACGCGATCTCGAAGTTCAACTTCACGAACGTGTTCGAGTGGATGCCGGCGCCGGCGTTCGAGGCGCTGCTGCGGGAGACGGTGCGCGTGGCGCGGCCGGGCGCCGTGATGACCTACCGCAATCTCCTGGTGCCGCGCGCGCGCCCCGACAGCCTGGCGCCGTGGATCCGGCCCGAGCTGGCGCTCGCCGCCGCGCTCCACGCGCGCGATCTGTCGTTCGTGTACGCCGCCTACGTCGTCGAACGGGTCACCAAGCAGGAGGGCGAATGTCCTACCGTGTCGAGCTCGTGAGCGACCGCCGCGGCTGGCGCGACTTCCAGCGGCTCCCGTTCGTCGTGTACCGCGACGACCCGCGCTGGGTGGCGCCGCTCCACGCCGACGTGCGCCGCACGCTGGACGCGCGCCGCAATCCCTACTTCGGCGCGGCGTCGCTGCGGCTGCTGGTGTGCTACCGCCGCGAGCGGCCGGTGGCGCGCGTGAGCCTGGTCGTGGACCGGCGGCACCGTGCGCGGGACGGCGGGGCGCGGGCGCTGTTCGGCTTCTTCGAGTGCGTGCACGACGGCGAGGCCGCCGGGCGGCTGGTCGAGGCGATGCTCGCCGAGTGCCGCGCCGCCGGTGTCGCCGTGGTGGAGGGGCCGTTCAATCCCAACCACTACTCGCCGCTCGGCCTGCAAGCCAACCGGTTCGACGTCGGCCCGGCGTTCTTCGAGACCTACAATCCGCCCTACTACGCGGACCTGCTCGAGCATCTCGGGTTCACGGTCGTAAAGCGGCTGCACACGCGCCGCAACGATCGGGTGGCCGACTACGTCCGGCGGCGCTACGGCAGCGTGATCGTGCGCGACGGCGCGGGCTTCTCGGCCCGCCATGCCGACCCACGGAACGCGGCGGCCGAGCTCGAGCGTATTCGCCAGGTGTTCAACGACGGGTTCGCCGACAACTGGCGCTTCCTCCCGGTGAGTCGGGAGGAGTACGCGTTCTCGGCGAAGGGACTGTTCCACATCACCCGCCCCGACCTGATCACGCTGGTGGAGCACGAGGGGGAGCCGGTGGGCGCGCTGCTGTTCGTGCTGGACGTGAACCCCCAGCTGCGCCGGCTGCGCGGCCGGGCCGGTCCCGTCGGCGCGCTGCGGTTCCTGTGGCAGCGCCGCAGCGTGCGCGATCTGATCGTCTATGCGGTGGGCGTCAAGCGCGCCTATCGCAGCACGCACGCGTATCGCCTGCTGCTCGAGGCGGCGTGCGCCACGGCCGCGCGCTGCCGGACGCTGACGACCACCTGGATGTCGGACGACAACGCGCCGGCGCTGCGCGCCGCCGAGCGACTGGGGCTCGAGCCTTACAAGGAATTCACCGTGTACCAGAGACAACTGCCGGAGGTGCGTCATGCGCCGCAATGACCACATCGACGTGCTCCCTCCCGAGACGTGGGGCCTGACGGTGGACCACACGGACGCCCTGCTGGTGGGAGGATGCAGCACGCTGGACCTGGCCCGGGAGTACGGGACCCCGCTGCACGTCGTGCATCAGGAGCGGTTGATCGCGACGGCGAGCGCGTTCGTGCAGGCGTTCACGAGCATCCACCCGGCCCCGGTGTCGGTGCATTACGCGTTCAAGTGCAACGCCGTGCCGGGGGTGGTGCGCCTGCTCCAGCGCGCCGGGTTGCGCGCCGAGGTGTGCACGCCGTTCGAGCTGCTGCTCGCGCGCCGCCTCGGCTTCCCCGGCGACGCGATCGTCGTGAACGGGCCCGGCAAGACGGCGGAGCTGCTCAGGCTCTGTGTGCAGCACGGGGTGCGCTTCGTCGTGGTGGACGCGCTCACGGAGCTCACCGCGCTCGCCGCCCAGGCGGAGGCGCTGGGAGCCGAGGTGGACGTGCTGCTGCGCGTCAATCCGGACTACGTGCCCCGCGGGATGAACCGCGGCACCGCCACCGGGAGCCGTCGCGGATGCGCGTTCGGCCTCGACCTGGCGGGGGGGGAGGTGGACCGAGCCCTCGACCTGCTCGGCCTCACCGAGCGGCTGCGCTTCCGGGGGTTCCACTTCCATATCGGGACGGGGATTCGGCATCCCGCCGACTACCGCCGGACGCTGGAGCGTCTCGCGCCGTTGTTCGAGCGCACGCGGCGGCGCGGGCTCGCCATCGACGTCGTAGACATCGGCGGCGGTTTCGCGTCGCCCACGACCCGCGAGCTGACCTCGCTCGAACTGCTCGCCTACCAGGGCTGGGGGCGGCTGCCCGCCGCCGCCGGACCGCACGACGCCGCGACGTTCGATCACCTGGCCGAGGCCGTCACCGGCACGCTGCACGAACTGTTCCCGGCCGACCAGATGCCGGAGCTGCTCGTCGAGCCCGGTCGCTGCCTCGTGAGTCCCAACCAACTCCTGCTCCTCACCGTGCAGGATGTGAAGCGGCGCCCCGGCGTCGGCACCTGGCTCATCACCGACGGCGGTGTGGGGACCGTGACCACGCCGACGTACTACGAGTATCACGAGCTGATCGTGTGCAACGAGGTGCATCGGCCCCGGACGGCGCGCGTGCAGATCGTCGGACCGGCGTGCTTCGCCGGTGACGTGGTGTACCGCAACAAGCCGATGCCGGCGGTGGGTGCGGGCGAGGTGCTCGCCGTGATGGACAGCGGCGCCTACTTCACGGCCATGGAGTCGTCGTTCGGGTTCGCGCGGCCCGCGGTCATTTCCGTATCCGGTGACCGGCACACCCTGCTGCGCCGGCGCGAGACGTTCGAGGACGCGATCGCGCGCGACCTTGACGCCGCGGAGGCGAGCCCCGTCGCCGCCGGCCGCACTGCGGGCGCGGCCCATGGCCGAGCCGCGGCGGGGGAGGCTCCCGCGCGCCGCTGGGCACCGTTGCGCTTTGCCGTGTTGCGCACCGACGCCGACCCCGTGCGGGATCGGATCGCCGACGAGATCGTCGCGCACCTCGAGGCACAGGGACACGTGCTCCGGTCCGTGGACGACGACGTCCACTGGGTGTTGAACCTCACCGACACAGAGGCCCCGCGGGCCTTCAAGCGCCGCTCACGCGCGATGTTCGTGGTCTCGCTGGTGGCGCTGCGCGAGCCCCTGACGGACGTGCGGTCGCTGAGTTACTCCACCCTGGTCAAGAGCCTGGCCAATCTCCAGCTGTGTGTGGTGCCCGCGAACGGGAGCCCGGAGCAGGCGATCGGCGGGCGGCCCGAGCTCTATCTCACCACACCGGAGGTCGGGTTCTATCACTACCCGTTCGATGCCCAGCGGGTGTGCGACAACATCCTCCCGGTGGTCGGTGCCCGCCTGGTCATCGGGAACCGGCTGAGCACCGACCTGCCGCCTCGGCTGTGCACGTCCGCGCCGGTCGTGGAGCGGTTGCAGCGCTACGGCGGGGAGCTCGACCGGCTCGGGGTGCTGCCCACGCCGTTCCCCCTGCGGGAGGTGCTCGGCCAGGAGGAGATCGACCATCTGTGGCAGCTGTTCCAGGTCAAGGGCATCAGCTACGGCAACCTGAGCGCGCGGGAGCACGCTCCGGAGCTGGGCGACTGCACGTTCTGGATGACGGCGCGCGGGGTGGACAAGGCCCGGCTCAGGGGCATCGGCCGCGACGTGCTGCTGGTCACGGGGTACGACGAGGCAGCCGGTGAGATGCACGTGAGCGTGCCGCCGACACGTGCACGCGTGGATGGACGGCGTCCCGTGCACGAGGCAGAACTACCCGTGCGGCACCATCGACCTCGCGCAGGAGGTCATGCACCTGCTGGGGGACCAGGCGTGCCCCGAGCGCACCGCCGTGGGCCTGAAGAACCACGGCCTCACGATCACCGGCCCCGACCTGGGGGAGATCTTCGACCGCATCCGCGGCCGACTCCGTCCCCAGGTGCCCATGTTCGGGTGACCGCCATGTACGCCGTGGCGACAATCCTCGACCGGCCGCTCCGGTTCTGCCTCACGGTGGGCGGTGTGGCCCTGTGCGTGACGCTCGCACTGTTTCTCCAGTCGGTGTATCGCGGGGTCGCCGACGGGTCGGTGGAGTACGTCCGCGCGAGCGACGCCGACCTGTGGGTGCTGCAGCGGCACTCGACGAACATCCTGCGCAGCACCTCGTTGCTGCGCACGCGCCACGGCCGGGCGCTGGAGCGCATTCCGGGCGTGGCGGACGTGGCGCCGATCCTCTTCCTGCTGGCGGGCATCGAGCTCCCCGGCGGCTGGGCCACCACGTACGTGACCGGGTTCGACCCGGAGTCCGGACGCGGTGGGCCGCCCGCGATCGTGGAGGGGCGCACGGTAACCGGTGACGGGGAGATCGTGCTCGACCGGTCGTTCGCCGCCAAGTACGGACTCGCGCTCGGCGACCGGGTCCCGATCAAGGACGATTCGCTCACGGTCGTCGGCCTGAGCGCGGGCACGAACATGTTCGTCATCCAGTACGCGTTCGTCTCCCTGCGGACGGCCTATGCCATCGCCGGCTTCCGCACGATCGCGTCGGCCTACCAGGTCACACTGGCCCCAGGTGTCGGGGCCGACGTCGTGGCCGCGCGCATCCGCAGCCGCATGGCCGACGTCGCCGTGTACGACCGGGCGACCTTCCTGGCCAACAACATCCGGGAGATGGAGTCGGGCCTGCTGCCCTTGCTCTTCGTGGTGGCGCTCATCGGCGCGGTGGTGCTCACGGCCATCCTGAGCCTGATCCTCTCGGTCAACGTGCTGGAGCGGCGGCACGAGTTCGCCGTGATGAAGGCCGTCGGGGCGCCTGACCGCTTCGTGGCACGTCTCGTGGTGCAGCAGGCGCTGACCTTTGCGGCGGCCGGGACCGTCGTGGCCGTCGCCTTGTTCTTCCCCCTGATCGCGGCGGTCCGGGTGCTCGCTCCCGAGATCTCGCCCGTGTCCTCGCTCGGGCAGATTGGGGTGGCCGCCGTCGGGGTCATAGCAATCAGCCTGGCCAGTTCGATCATTCCAAACCGGCGGCTGCGCAGCGTCTATCCGCTCGAGGTGTTCCAATGAGTCCCGTGCAGACTGATGGGTGCGTCGCGCGCCTCACGGAGGTGACGCGGATCTACGGCGCCACCGGGCGCGAGACGGTTGCGCTTCGGGGGGTGTCACTTGCGGTGCACGCGGGAGAGACGGTGTTGCTGCTCGGCCCGAGTGGGAGCGGCAAGACGACGCTGCTCACGCTGCTGGGCGGGCTGCAGCATCCGACTACCGGTACCGTTGAGATCTTCGGGCGGGCCGTCGAGGACTACTCACTGCGGGACCTGCAGCGGCTGCGCGCGACCCGGATCGGGTTCGTGTTTCAGACGTTCCGGCTGCTCGA
>JBDGXT010000129.1:0-6531 GCA_039584455.1 Gemmatimonadota bacterium | reverse complement strand
CCCGCGTCTTCCCTTCTCAGCTCGATGACCGCCTCGTGGATGCGCGACGCCAGCTCCCGCTCCTCGCGCAGCCCAGCGATGATCGCCTCGGCCTCTTTGGTCTGATACGTGAGCTGGTTCGCCTTCTCGATGGCGTGATCCACCACCGCCTTCTGCCCCCGTAGCGTCTCGAGGCTCGATCGCACGTCACCCAGCAGCGTGTCGAGCTTGGCGAGCCGCTCCTCGGCCTGCGTGACGCGCGCCCAGCGCTCGTCCACCGCGGCCGAGAGCCCATCCACCTGCCGCGCCCGCTCCAGCACGCTCTCCAGGGCGACGCGCGTGTCTTCCACCTCTTGCCGGGCGGCGGTCACCCCTCGCACGTGGGCCACGGTCTGTTCGGCAGTCTCGAAGATCGTGCTCAGCTCGCGGCGCACCGCGTCGACGCTCTCCTGGCGGGAGGCTAGCGCGTTCACCGCCGCCGTCACGTCCCGCTCCATCTGCTCCAGCTTCGCGATCTTCTCCTCGAACTGGGTCACCCGCTTGTCGGCGAACCGCAGAGCGCCCGCTCGTGATTCGAGCTGCTCGGCGAGGTCGCTCACCCGCTCCGCCTGCGACTGCGCCGCCGCCAGCGCGTTGCTCAGCTTCCTGCTCTCCTCCTCAAGCGCCTGCGCGGCGCCGGCGGCGTCCTGCCGCAGCGCCGACGCGCGCTCGAGCTGGGCCGCAGCCTGCTGCAGCGCCCCTTCCCGCTCCTCGATCTGCCGACCCACGGCGTCCACGCGCTCGGCGAGGGCCTCCAGCTCCGCGGCCCGCGCCGCCGCATCGTCGACCCCGATCTGGAGATCTCCCATCCGCTGCCCGGCACCTTCGAGCTGCCCCGCCACGGCATCCATGCGGCCACCGACTCGAAGCGGCGGTCGGCGTCATTCAGGCGCTGCCGCAGGACATCGCTGCGGGCCTCCAGATCCGCGAACGCGCTGCGGCGCTCCTCGAGTGAGGCCATGCGCACCTCCAGCTCGTTGCTCAGGTTGCCGAGGCCGTCGAGCCGCTCCTCGATCTGGGCCACGAACGCCTCACGGTTCTGCAGGTGCTCGACCTTTTCGAGGGCGTCGCCCGCCAGCACCCGCACGCGGTCGACCGCCGCCGCCGCGTCGAGCTCCGTGATCTTATGCCGCAGTTCCTGCACTCGCTGGTCCGCCTCGGCCACCCACCGGCGGCTCTCCGCCTGGGCGGCGAGCCCCTGCTCCACCTCGCTGCGCGCAGCCTGGAGCCGGGCGGTCGCATCGCGCACCGCCTCACCTGACGTCTTGAGCTCCGCGACCTCGCGGCCGAGCTCTGCCATGGCGGGCTGCGAGGCCTCGAGGCGCTCGATACGCTCCGCGACCTGCCGCCCCGTGGCCTCGATCCGCTCCAGGGCGGCGGCCACGGTGCGCGCACGCTCGCCGTGCTCCTCCACCCGACTCACCTCCGAGACGAGCGTGGTGAGGCGAGCCGCCAACTCGTCCGACTTGGACTGCGCCTGGGCGATCGCCTGTCCCGCCTGCTCCATCTGTTGGAAGCGCGATTCGAGCTCGGTGAGCGTCGAGCGCAACTCGACCACCTGTTGGCTGGTAGCCTGCAAGCCCTCGCGATCGAGCTTGAGCCGGTCCACCCCCTCGCGTACGTCGGACTTCAGCGACGACAACTGGGACGCGAGTTGCTCCGCTTCCTGTCGCGCCGCGGCATCCTGTGTCTTGGTCATCTCGATGCGCTGCGTCGTCCGCTCGACGAGCTGCTCCAGGTCGGCCAAGCTGGCCTGCGTCTTCTTGATGAGCTTGGAGTCTTCCTGCAGCTTCTTCAGCCGGGAGTCCAGATCCCACACGAGGTCATCCAGTCGCGCCGCCTGTGCGGCCGCCCGGTCCACCACCTCCCGCTGGCTCTCCACCGCCCGCGTCTTGTGCAGCACGTGATCGGAGAGCGCGCTCAGCGCCTGGAGCTGCTCCTCGGTGCGCGTCGAGCGCTGCTCCAGCTTCGCCACCTCGGCGAGGCCGGCCTCCATCGTCGCAAGGCGCGCCTCGGCTCCGTCCACCTCCTGCTTCAGCCGCACGGCCGCCTCCCGTGCCTGGTCGAAACCCGCCTGCATGTCCCCCTGGTCGCGCCGCATGGCCTCCAGCGCGTCGCGCGTCGCGGTAACGTCGTGGTTGTAGTTCAGGAAACGCTCGCGCACCTCGTCCGCCTTGGCCGCGAGCTCGGCAACGGCGCCCGAGGGCCCGCTCAATTGGGCCAACTCGTCCTGGAGGCGTGTCGCCTCCTGCAGCGAGGCGCGGACGCTGTCAGCCACCCCCGACACGTCCGACAGATTCTCCGCCACGTCGCGCACACCCTTGGCAGCCTGGGAACGAGCCTGTTCCACCTCCGCGATCGCGCCGTCCAGCTGCTTCAGGCGCGCCGCCAGATCACCGAGGCCGGCTGCCTGCTCTCGCGCCGCGTCGAGACGCTGGAAGAGCTCTTGCTGTCGCTCCGCCGTCTGCGCGACCTCCCGCTGCAGCGGCTCGACCTGTTCCGTCCCGATACGCGTGGCATCCTGGAGCGATGCGCGCACGCTCTCCGCCACACCTGAGACTTCTGCCAAGCTCTCCGCCACCTCCCGCACGCCCTTGGCGGCCTCGGCTCGGGCCTGCTCTACCTCGCCGATCGCGCCATCCAGTTGCTCCAGGCGCGTGGCCAGGTCACCGAGGCCCGCCGCCTGCTCCCGTGTGGCATCGAGCCGCTGCACCAGCTCCTGTTGCCGCTCGGCCGCCTCGGCCAACTGCCGCTCAACCGCCGCCGTCGCCTCGGCGTGACGCTCCGCCGCCGCAGCCATCTGCTGCTCGACCGACGCGGATTGCTGCGCCGCGGTCTGCGCCCGCTCCAGCACGCTCTCGAGCGCCGCACGCTCCTCCTGGATGCGCTGCAGCAGCTGCTGCAGGACCTCCGGAAGTTCCTCCAGGCTCGGCTGCGATTTCGGCTGCTTCTTGAACAGGGCTGCCATGGTGTCGTCCCGGGTGGGATGGTGGGTGACAGGGGAAGTTTCGGGTCGGGTACGGGGATGGTCAATAGAGGAATACGGCCCCTGGCGCACATCCATGGCGGCCCTTTGATTTCACCATATGGCTGATCCGCTCAAGAAGCTCGTCGTCGTGGGGGACCGCGTGCTGATCGCGCCGGAGGAGGGTGAGGAGCGCACCAACGTGGGCCTCTACCTGCCACCTTCGGCGGTCGATCGCCAGGCCGTACAGAGCGGCCGGATCATCGCCACCGGGCCGGGCACGCCCCTCTCGGCGCCCACCGAGCTCGACGAGGAGCCGTGGAAGGCGATCGGCGGCGGGGAGCCGCGCTACGTGCCCATGCAGGCGCGCGTGGGTGACTTCGCCCTGTTCTTCCGCAAGGCTGCGGTGGAGATCACCTTCGAGGACAAGCGTTACCTCGTCGTGCCGCAGGCCGCCATCCTCGTGCTGGTGCGCTCGGAGGAGCTCCCGAAGGAACTGCTGGATCAGCTGTAACCCGCCGAACCACCGGTGCCCTCCCTGATCTTCCTGTGCGTGGCGAACTCGGCCCGGAGCCAGATGGCCGAGGGACTGGCACGCGCGCACGCGCCCGACGGCTGGCGCATCTACAGCGCCGGCTCCCGACCCGGACGGGTGAGCACCCGCGCCGTGCGGGCCATGCAGGAAATCGGCATCGACATCAGCCAGCACCACTCCAAGGGCATGGACGAGGTACCGCTCGCCGACGCCGACGTGGTGATCAGGCTGTGCGCCGAAGAGGAGTGCCCCGTGGCCTACACCTCGGGACGCCGCCTCGACTGGGTGCTCCCCGATCCAGCGGCACCGGCCGATAGTGACGAAGCGCAACTCGCCGCGTTCCACGAGGTGCGGGACGCGATTGCGGCGCGGCTCGATGCATTCTGGCAGGAGGAGCGCTCGGGCTCGTGACCGGCTCCGTGGGGCTGATCATCGTGCTTCTCGTGCTGGCGGCGGCGCTGGCGTGGATCTTCATGGGCCCGGGACGCCCGCGCCGCACCGATCCCGGTCCCCCCGCGGGCGACGACTCGGTCGAGCTGGACGAGTTGGCAGCGGCAGAGGAAGAAGTGCGCGACGTGGACGCGCTGGCATCACCCGAAGAGGCCACAGAGGATCTGCCCGACTGGGGACCGGGCGCACCCAAGCCGTGAGCTAGGCGAGCACCTCCACGGAGTTGCCGGTCACCCGGTGCGAGATGAGGGGGAGCGCCTCCGGCCCCGCGGCGTCTCCGATCCGGATTGCCTCGTCCAGGGCAATCCGCCCCGCTGCAGCTCCATTCTCGTCTCGTGCATGGATCGACGCCAGCGGCTCGCCACGCTGAACCTGGTCACCCGGTTTCACGGTGATCACGAAGCCCACCGACGGATCCACGTCGTCGTCGACCTCGTGCCGCGCGCCTCCCAACGTGGCCACGGCCTCCCCGATGCGCCGTGGCTCGACGCCCTGGACCGTGCCAGACCGGGGCGCCTCGTACACCTGCACTACCGGAGCTTGGGAAAGCACACCGGGGTCGTCCACCACGGCAGGGTTGCCGCCCTGCGCGGCTACCAGCGCCCGGAACGTATCCGCGGCCCGGCCCGAGCCGATCGCCTGCTCCAGCGCTGATCGCGCAGCGGACCGAGCAGTGGCCACGCCCGCCAGCAGGAGCATCTCCACCCCGAGTCCGTAGGTCACCTCCATCAGGTCGTCGGGTCCCTCACCCTGCAGGCCCGCCATGGCTTCCTCGGTCTCCAGCGCGTTCCCACACGCATGCCCCAGGGGCCGGTCCATCGCCGTGAGCAGCGCGACCGTGCGACAGCCACGCTCCTCGCCGAGTCGGATCATCGTCTGCGCCAGCTCCATGCCCTGCTCGAGCTCCGGGAGAAACGCACCGCTGCCCCGCTTGATGTCGAGCACCAGCGCGTCGAGGCCCTCGGCGAGCTTCTTGGACATGATGCTGGCGGCGATCAAGGGAATCGCGTCGACCGTCCCGGTGGCGTCGCGCAGCGCGTAGAGCTTTCGGTCGGCCGGAGCGATCTCATCCGTCTGGCCGAGCATCGCCAGCCCGATCCGCTCGACCTGCCGGCGCGCATCCTCGAGGGAGAGGTCCACGCGGAATCCGGGAATCGCCTCCAGCTTGTCGAGCGTCCCGCCGGTGTGGGCTAACCCGCGGCCGGAGATCATCGGCACGGCCACCCCGACGCTCGCCACCAGCGGCGCCAACACCAGCGACACCTTGTCGCCTACCCCGCCGGTTGAATGCTTGTCCACCCGTGGCGGAACGCCGGGGCCGAAGGCGAGGCTCGATCCGGAGGCACGCATGGCGTCGGTGAGGGCACCGAGCTCGGCCTCGTCCAGCCCATTGAGCAAGACCGCCATGAGGAGCGCCGCCATCTGATAATCGGGCACCGCGTCGGCCGCGTACGCGTGGACCAGGCGGGACCACTCGTCCGGCGTGAGCGCGTCGCCGTCACGCTTGCGCTCGATCAGCGGGCGCACGAACATACCTCGCTCGCTGTTCATGGCGTCACACGGCGGAGGACCAGCATGCGTTCACTCATCGTCTCGCTCCTCGCGGCCTGTACCTTCACGGCTCCGGCCACGGCACAAACCTACGCGGAGCTGGTTGCTCAGGGCGATAGCCTGACCGACGCGCTGGAACCTGCCGCGGCCCTGGAGGCCTATCGCCGCGCCCTGCGGCTCGACTCCAGCCGTACGGAGGCGATGTGGAAGTTCGCCCGGGCACAAGGCGATGTCGCGAAGCAACTCTCCGACCGCTCCCGCACCCGGCGCGACAGCCTCTACGCCGAGGCCTGGTCGTGGGCCACCCGCGCTGTCTACGCCGATTCGTCCAATCCGGAGGGCTGGTTCCAGCAGTCGGTGGCCCTCGGGCGGCTGTCCCGCACCAAAGGCGGCCGGGAGCGCGTGCGCTTTGCCGACCAAATCTACAATGCGGCGGTGATGGCGGTGGAGCTGGATTCGCTGCACGACGGCGCCTACCACGTGCTGGGCGCGTGGCACGCCGAGATCGAGCGGCTCTCGGGCATGACCAAGTTCTTCGCGCGCACACTGTTCGGCGCCGATTTCATGGGCAGGGCGAGCTGGGACTCCGCGGTGGTGTACCTGGAGCGCTCGGTAGATCTCAAGCCGAGCCACCTGTACCATCACCTCGAGCTCGCGCAGGTCTACATCGACCTGGAGCGTTACCCGCAAGCTCGGGAACAGCTCGAGCTCGTGCTGGCACTCCCACCCACCAGCGACGTGGAGGACCCCGAATACCAGGCGGAAGCGGCCGAGCTACTCGAGGAAATCAGGGACCGGACCTGAGGGGGGCCGGGTTCCGGCCCGCTCAGCTCGGCCGGCCCCGCAGCCGCCGTTGTAGCTTGCGCCGGTGGCGGCGCAGCTCCTTCTCGGCGTCGTCCCGCCAGTCCTCGAGTTGTTCCTTTGCTTCGTCACCCGCGTCGCGGATCCTGGTGCGAAGGCGGCGCCGGGTCACGTCGCCGCGCTCGGGGGCAACAAGCAACGCCACACCTGC
>JBDGXT010000128.1:0-8225 GCA_039584455.1 Gemmatimonadota bacterium | reverse complement strand
AAGACGCTGCGGCGCGCGCGCTGGGCACCCCGGGCGCGGCTGCACCCGCGGCCGGTAGTGCGGCACGGGAATACCTCGGAAGGGCCCTCACCGCGGTAGAGGCCCTGGATGCGGGAGAGCTGCAGTTCGTGCTGGGGCAGGCCGTCTTCACCCTTGGAGCCACGGGCTTCGTGGATCAGGTGCTCGACCCCCTGCTCCGCCAGATCGGGGACCGCTGGTACAGCGGCACCCTCACCCCAGCCCATGAGCACGCGGCCTCTGTCATCATTAAGCGCACGCTGCAGTGGATGGAGGAGATCCTGGAGGTCCCCGGATCCGCGCCATTGATGCTGGTGGCGACGCCCGCTGGCGAGCGACATGAGATGGGTGCCATGCTGGTGGGGGTGGTGGCCAACACCGAAGGGTGGCGCACCTGCCAGCTGGGACCCGACCTGCCCGCGGCGAACATCGCGGAGGCCGCGAAACAAGCCGGCGCCCGAGCGGTGGCCGTGAGCAGCATCAGCACAGACGACTCCGCGCGACTCCTGGCGGAGCTCGAAGAACTGCGAACGGCGCTGAGCGATGGCGTGGAGCTGCTGGTCGGAGGAGCGGCGACCGCACCGTTGAGCCGGCAGATCAATGGGATGGGAGCGCGGTACCTACCCGGCCTGGACGAGCTCAGGCCGTACCTGCAGAACCTCAAGCGCTAACGAACCAGCTGCCGCGTCCCGTTACGCTGGCTACAGCTACAGATCCCGCGGCGACCGTACGCCCCCACCCGGTACCGGCTCCACCTCCTCCGGCTCGGGTGTGTGGTCTTCCCCGGGGTTGATGAAGCGGTCGTGCTCGATGAGGTACTGCTTGTCGTACAGCTGGCGGTACCGGCCGCGCTTGGCGAGCAACTGGTCGTGGGTGCCGCGCTCCACGATCTCCCCATCCTCGAGCACCAGGATCTGATCGGCGCTGCGGATGGTGGAGAGACGGTGCGCGATCACGAACGACGTTCGGCCGTGCCGCAGCGTGCGTAGGCCGTCCTGGATCATCGCCTCGCTCTCGCTGTCGAGGCTGGACGTCGCTTCGTCCAAGATCAGGATTCGGGGATCGGCGAGAATGGCCCGCGCGATGGCAATCCGCTGGCGTTGGCCGCCCGAGAGCTTGATGCCGCGCTCACCCACAATCGTGTCGTAGCCGTCCTCGAACTCCTCGATGAACAGGTTCGCGTGCGCGATGCGCGCAACTGCCTTGATCTCGTCGAGCGTAGCGTGTGGCCGCGCAAACGCAATGTTCTCGGCAATGGTGCCGTCGAACAAGAAGTTGTCCTGTAGCACCACGCCGAGCAGGCTACGGTAGTCGCGCAGGGGAACCGTGCCGAGGTCGCGTCCGTCCACCGTGATCGTCCCGGCCTTCGGGTGGTTGAAGGCCATCGCCAGGGAGATCAGCGTGCTCTTGCCCGAGCCGCTCGATCCCACCAGCGCCGTGGTGGAGCCAGCCGGCGCGGTGAACGACACGTCCTTGAGTACGGGGACGTCGGGGTTGTACTCGAACCACACATCCTGAAAGCCGATCTCCCCGGTGATCTCCCCCAGCGGCTCCTTGTCCCAATCCTCCTCTTCCTCGGTGGCCATGCGCCGGATCTCGCGAATGCGGTCGAGGCCGGCGAAGGCCTCGCTGATCTGGGTACCGATCTCGGCGATGGACACGAGGGGCGCGGCCACCAAGCCGGTGAAGAAGATGAACATCACGAACTCGCCGAGCGTCATCGTGCCGTCGAGGATCGCGCGTCCGCCCACCACGATCATGATCACACTGATGGCACCCACGACCGCCGTGGTGAACGCGCCGATCCCCGAGATTCCCGTAATGGCCTTGGCAATGTTGCGGAACAGACGGTGCACCCCGCGGGCGAACACGAGCTCCTCTCCCCGCTCGGCGACGTAGGCCTTCACGACCCGCACGCCGCCCAGGGACTCGGCCAGCCGGCCGGTGACCTCGGCGTTGATCTTGCCCCGCTGGCGGAAGATGGGCCGCAGCTTGTTGAATGCGAACGCCATCGCCCCACCGAACGTGACCAGCACAATGAGGATGACCGCCGTGAGTTTCCAGTTGAGCACGAACAACACGGCAAGCGCGATGGCTGCCGTCACGAGTCCGCCGGTGAGCCGGACCAATCCGGTGCCGACCAGGTTCCGGATCCCCTCGGCATCGGTCATGATGCGGGAGATGAGCACGCCGGTCTTGGTGGAGTCGAAGTAGCTCACGGGCAGGCGGCTCACGTGCGCTTGCACTGCCTTGCGCATGTCGGCGATGGCGCGCTGAGCGGTCACCCCGAGCACCTGTGCCAGCGCGAACGAGGTCGTCGCTTGCACCAGGGTGGCCCCGCCCACGGCGGCGGCGAGCGGGATGAGCAGCTCCGCCTTGCCCTGCCCGACCACGTCGTCGATCAGGAACTTGGACGAGCCGGGAAGCACGAGACCCGCCAGCCGGTTCACGATCATGATGACCGACCCAAGCGCGAGGCGGCGGCGGCGCGTCCAGATGACCTCACGCGCCTCACGCCATACTTGCCCGAGGTCGAGCTTCTTCTTTTCCTGCTTCTTCTGGTCGGTCACGGTCTAGAACTACTCACGGGTGCAGCGCGCGAGTCAAGTGGCTGTCTTGGGATTCCCGGCACGTCGGACCTCCCCTAACGCCCCCGCGGCCCGACCTGTACTTTCTCGCATGGTCTACGCCCTGATGACGAGCGGTGGGAAGGATTCCATCCTCGCCCTCGACCGCGCGCGCGACGCCGGCCTCGACGTTCGGTATCTCGTCAGCTTCCACGACGGGGCGACCGGGCGCGTGCGGTTTCACGGGGTGCGCCACGAGTTGATCGGGCGGCAGGCGGAGGCGCTGGGCCTAGAGTGCCTCAGCATGCCGACCCTCCCCACCACCTTCGAGTCCACCTTCACCCGTTCGTTGCGCGAGCTCAAGGACCTCGGCGTCACAGGCGTCGTGTTCGGCAACGTGAGCCTGGCCGACGTGCGGGCCTGGTACGAGGAACGTGTGCAGGCGGCAGGGCTCGAGCACATCGAGCCGCTGTGGGGCGGCCCGGCGGTGGAGGTGGCATGGGCTGTGGTGGAGCGTGGCTACCGTGCCATCATCGTGAGCGCCGACCTCGCGCGCGGGGCCGCGCCGTTCCTCGGCCGTGAGTTCGACGCCGACCTCGTCACCGAGATCAGCACGCGGGACGACCTGGACCCGTGCGGTGAGCGCGGGGAGTTCCACACCTTCGTGTTCGACGGGCCGGAGTTCCGCGCACCGGTGGGATTCTCGCGCGGCGAGACGGTGGAGTTCGAGGGACACCGCTTCATGGATCTGGTGCCGGCCGGCGCGGCCCGCAGCTCCAAGTGGGACTAGGCCTTTAGCACTCTCGCCTCGAGGGCGTCCAGCGCCTCACAGAACGCCTCGCCGAAATAGTACTCCAGCTCATCCCGCCCGCCATGGTAGATCGTGGGGCCGGTGTCGAGACACACCAACTCGTCCTCGTCCACCTCGTCCGCCACGCACAGCGTGTCGTCGTAGAACGTGAGCGGGAAGAGACAGTCCACCATGGACTTCAGCTCGCGGTGGTCGAGCCCCTCCTCCAAGCAGTAGGCGTGCAGTAGGCAGCCGCGACTGTCGCGGCCGAGAAACACGCACGAGCCGTTCACCACCCGCGTACGGTGTGAGCCGCCCCCGGGTACCTCGGGGTCCTTCTCGAACTCGCCCGTGAACCACTTGCTCCGTGGGATGCTCGTGTACCGCTCGATCCCGTCGGCGTGCTTCTGGATGCGCTCGTAGTGGTACAGGTCTACGTCCACCCCGAACTGGCAGCAGGCGTCGCGACAGAAGTTGCACTGCAGGCAGTGGGTGAAGTACGTGCGGCGGAAGATGTCGGTGTCGATGTGCGTGATCACGGGCGCGCCGTAGCGGCTCGCGAACGCCCTGGGAAGGGCGACCATGCCCCGCACCGTCGAGGAACTCGATAGAGTCATTGGGGAAACAATGTAATCAGTTGCGTAACGAGACGGTCGCACCCTCGCCTGAGGCCTTCCCACGCGGTACACTTGTATGGGTACACTTGTCGCTGAGGTCCGGCGGAAGGAACACGATGCCCAGCGGTCGCACCGAAGAGCGCCACGAGGCCGCACTGGTGACCGTGAGCAACCGCCTGCCGGTCACGTTGCGCCGCGGTCCGCGCGGCGCCGAGCGGATACGCTCCACCGGAGGCCTCGTCGCGGCGTTCGCACCGATCCTGGAAGATCGCGGCGGCGTGTGGATCGGCTGGCCAGGACTCGAGCTGCGTCCCGGTGAGAGCGTCTCCGCGAACGGCGACCTCTACCACCTCGAGCCAGTCGGCATTCCGCGCCAGGACTTCAAGCCCTACTACCAGGGTTTCTCCAACCGCACCCTCTGGCCCCTGTTTCATACGCTCCCCGGGCAGGCTGGCTTCGAAACCAGCGAGTGGGAGGCGTACGAGCGTGTGAACGAGCGGTTCGCCGAGGCGACCGCGGCCGCGATCGGTCCAGACGACCACGTTGTGGTCAACGACTACCAGCTGATGCTGACACCCGGGAGGCTCAGGAAGCTGGCGCCCGAGGCAGCCATCGCGTTCTTCCTGCACATCCCCTTCCCTCCGTTTGACGTGTACCGCGTGCTGCCCTGGGCACGGCCGCTGCTGCGGGGCATGCTCGCCGCGGACCTCGTCGGACTCCACATCCCCGGGTACGTGCGCAACTTTCTAGATTGCGCGCACCGGCTGCTGGGACTCAAGGTCGACCAACGGCGCGGCATCGTGCACATGGATGGGCGCACGGTGCGGGTAACCGCTTTGCCGTTGGGGATCGACTTCAAGCACTACGAGGAGCTCGCCAAGGAGGCGCCCAACGCAGGCTTCCGCGAGGACGAGCACGTGGTGCTGGGGGTGGACCGGCTCGACTACACCAAGGGCATCCCGCAGCGGCTCCGCGCCCTCGCACGACTGCTCGAGACCCATTCAGACCACCGCGGGAAGGTCACACTGCTCCAGCTCGCGGTACCGAGTCGCTCGGAGGTCACCGAGTACAAGGAGCTCAAGCGGGAGATCGATGAGTTGGTGGGCCAGGTGAACGGGCGCTTCGGCACCGCGAATTGGACACCGATCAGGTATCTCTATCGCTCGGTGTCGCCCGAGAAGCTCACCGCCATGTACCGCGACGCCGACGTCGGCTTCGTCACGCCGCTACGGGATGGTATGAACCTGGTGGCCAAGGAATTCGTGGCGTGCCAGGTGGACAATCCTGGCGTGCTGGTGCTGTCACACACGGCCGGGGCCGCCGAGACCATGACCGAGGCCCTCATGGTCAACCCCTACAACATCGACGACACGGCGGCCAAGCTGCACCAGGCGATCACGATGCCCGGAAGCGAGAGGCCAAGCACGACGTGCACGAGTGGGCCCGGAAGCTGGTACAGAAGCTGGCGAGGGCGGCAAAGGAGAACCGGTAGGAAGCGCTCTGAGGCCACACAAGCGACCCAACGAGCCCTGCGTAGCGCAGGGCTCGTCGTATATTGGGCGCCATGATCGCGCCCGCTCGCGGAAAGTGGTTCACACTCGGGCTGCTCGCCCTGGCCGAGTTGCTCGGCATGAGTCTGTGGTTCTCGGCGAGCGCCGTGTCCGAGGAGCTCCAGCAGCTCTGGGGACTGAGCCAGGCCGAGGCCGGCTGGCTCACGGCCATCGTGCAGCTCGGCTTCGTAGTCGGCACGGCCGTGGCCGCGGTGCTGAACCTCGCCGACGTCATACCGGCCCGGCTCTACTTCGCCGCCTCGGCGGTGCTGGGCGCGGGTGCCAACGCGTTGCTCGTGATTGCACCAGCGTACGAGCTCGCCGCCAGGGCCGCGGCCTCGCGATCGGCACGGTGGTCGGAGCGCTGACGGTGGGAAAGGCGGCGCCCTACCTCATGCGTGCCTGGGTGCCGAGCGGCATCGCGTTCGTCGTCCTTTCCGTATCCGCCGGTGCAGTCCTGGCGGCGCTGCTCGTCGTGTCGGCGTACCGCGATGGGCCGCACGCTTTCGAGCGCCGGCCGTTCTCATGGAAGCTCGTCAACACCGTGCTGCGCCACCGGGAGTGGCGCCTCGCCACCGGTGGCTATCTGGGGCACATGTGGGAGCTGTACGCCTTTTGGACCTGGATCCCGGCCTTCCTCGCTGCCAGCGCCGCGGCGCTGGGGGCATCCGGGCAGATGGCGCCAACGGCTCCGCAGGTGAGCTTCGTCGCGTTCCTCGCCATTGCGGTGGGCGGCATCGGGTGTCTCTGGGGCGGCTGGATGGCCGACCGCATCGGCTACGAGCGGCTGGTGATTCGCGCCATGGCCGCCGCGCTGCTAATCGGCGTGCTATACGGCGCGAGCTTCTGGTTGCTGGTGCCGCTCACGCTGGCCTGGGGCTTCTTCGTGATCGCCGACTCCGCCCAGTTCAGCGCGCTGGTCACGGAGGTGAGCCCGTCGCACGCCGTGGGCACCGCGCTCACCTTACAGACGTCACTCGGGTTCCTGCTCACCATGGTCACGATCCAGCTCGTACCGAACGTCGCCGAGCTGATCGGATGGCGCTGGGCCTTTGCGTTCCTGGCGCTGGGTCCGGCGGTGGGGATCTGGGCGATTGGGAGGTTGGGGGGGCGGTCAGAGTAGCAGGCCGGAGCCTGTCGCAGGGGGCCAAATGCAGAACGGCTCGCCGGAGAGTCCGGCGAGCCGTTCGCAGCTACAGAGCGGCGCTGTGCTAGTTCACACCCGCGGCAGCAGCAGCGTTGAGGCGGCCTTTCCCATAGAACGGGTCAGTTCCGGGCTGGCCAAGGTCGTCCGCAGTCTGCTGCAGCTTTGCGACGATCCTGCCGGGATTCCTTCCAAGGTCCTCCACGAGCAGCGCGGCCACTCCACTAGCGTGCGGGGCTGCCATGCTGGTGCCGGTCGCGTAGATGATCCAAATGCCCCCGCTGCCACAGATGGGGACAACGAGGCTGGACGACGAGCACGCCGCAGCAACGAACCCTGCACCGGTGCCTCCAGGAGCGGCAACGTTGATCGCCGACCGCCCGAAGTTCGTGTAGGAGGCAGGCGTATCGACATCGTACCAATCACCAAGGATCGGGTGATCGGACGAGGCCGGCCCGGTTGCCGAGATGCACGCTACGTGCGGGGCGTTGCAGTAGGTCTTGAAGCCGTTTCCGTCATGATCCAGGTCGGTTGCCGTGTTACCTGCCGAAACGACGACCGTCACGCCATTCTGCTTCGCATAGTTGAACAGCCGGTTGATGGCGGAGACGAACCCCGGGTAGTCCTTCTTCGTAAACGAGCCGCCCAGGCTCATGTTGATCACGTCCGCGCCATTGGCTACCGCATAGACAAACCCGTCAAAAATCGACGTGCCGGGGCAGGCAACCGAACTGGACACGCTGCAGACCTTGACGCCCATCAGCGTCACCTGTGAGGTCACCCCTGCCGCTGCATTGGCGAGGCTCGAGACGGTGGACGCGACGTGCGTACCGTGCCAGTGCAGGTCCGTTACCGGATGCCTGGTAGGGAAGAAGATGCTCGTCAGGAAGTCGTCGAACGCCACGAAGGACGCAGAGCGACTCAGATCAACGAGTCCAACCAGGTCACCATGGAGGTAGTCGATCCCGGTATCGAGAATCGCTACCGTAACGGCAGGCGAGCCCAGGCGACCGGCCGCCCACGCCTGATCGGCCGCGATGGCCCGCAGATGCCATTGCTGCGAGAAGAAGAAGGCACCTGCCGGGTTGTCCTGACTCTGGGGGGCCGCACCTAGAACCTCAGGCTCGCCGCCCAACTCCGGGAGCTCCAGCTCAACAACCGGCTCGAGTTCGACGTACCGCACGCCCTTGATCCGAGAGACCGCCTGCGCTCCCCGGTCATCCAGGCCCGAGACGGTGGCGACGCCAAACTCACTGTAACTTGCGTCCACTACACCCCCAGCCTCCTCGACCCTTGCGGCGAACTTCGCGGGAAGGGCTCCCGCCGAACTGAACACGACCATATGCCGCAACGGCATGTCGCCTTCACCGGCGGCGAACTCAGAGGGAGCAACGCTGAAGTTCGGCTGCTCAGTCGGCGCCTCCACCGGCCCATCCGCACACGCAAACGCGAACACCGCCAGGGCGGCCACGGCCGTTAACCGCATTCCGATTCGTGATGCACTGCTCATGTAGCTGCCTCCATCGAGAGGGGTGACGT
>JBDGXT010000003.1:0-18378 GCA_039584455.1 Gemmatimonadota bacterium | reverse complement strand
GCGCCGAATCCACCGGTTATCTCACTCCTTCCATGAACACCCAACCCGGCCGTCCGGTTCACGCGATCGTTCCGCTGTCGGTGCTCGAGGCGATGCAGCACCTGGATTCGCCCCTGCCCGGTGGATCGGACGAGTTCCGTCGCGAGGTTGCCACGAAGCGGCTCGGCACGAGTCGCACGGTGGCCATGCAGATCGACCGCTTTCGGCGCATGGCCCGGAGGAACCTGCGGGTCGATCGGGCCGAGGCGACGGCCCTGTTGCGGCTGGCGGGGCGGCGCTCGGATGCGGGGATGGTCTTTGCCGACGCGGGCCGGAGGGCGGCACGGCATGGTACGGAGCAGGTCTCGCCACTGTCTCGCGGCTTGAGACGGGTGCTGCCTGGGTTCGCACGCCGTCGCCTCGGGATGCGGCTGGCTCGGCGGGTGGTGTGGGAGGTGCTGGATGTGGAGTTGGAGCAGTCGGAGGGGCAGCTCGTCGCCGTGGCGAGCGATGCGCCCTCCGTCGGGGCTACGACCGACGGGAGCGCCTGCGGGCTCTACGGATCCGCCATGGCAGCCATCCTGCGGATATTCACCGACTTCGATGGGGCGGTGTTGCACGACACCTGCCGAGCCAAGAGCGCGTCAAGCTGTCGTTGGCACACGGCGAGCGCGCGGTAAGGAACCTCAATGAGCACACTACAGGCATTCGATTTCGATGCCCTCGGCGCGACGCTGAAGCAACGCGGCCTCGACGGGTGGCTGGTGTACGACTTCCACGACGGTAATCCGATTGCGCGAAGGATGCTGGGGGAGACCGGCATGCTCACCCGCCGTCTCTTCATCTGGCTCCCCGCCGTGGGACCGCCGCAGCTGGTCGTGAGCAACATCGACCGGCCGGCCGTGGGCGACTTCCCCGGTGAGTACAGCACGTACACGACCTGGCAGGAGCTGCACCAGCTTCTCACGTCGCTCGTGCGTGGCCGGCGCGTTGCCATGGAAACCTCCCCCGAGAACGCGGTGCCCTATCTCGACATGGTACCGGCCGGGGTGGTCGAGTTGCTCGGGCGGCTGGGCGCCACGGTGCTTCCGTCTGCACCCCTCGTCACCGAGTTTGCCTCGCGCTGGTCGACGGCCGAGCTCGAGGACCATCGCCGAGCGGCGGAGGCGATCGCCGAGATCGCCCGCGGCACCCTCAAGCTGGCGATTCAGCAGGTGGGGACGGCCACCGAGGTGGCGGTGCAGCGCAGCGTGCTGGAGCAGCTCGCGGGGGCGGGGCTCCAAACCGAGGACCCGCCCATCGTGGCCTTCGGCCCGCACGCGGCCGACCCGCACTACTCGCCCACCGAGTCCACGGACCGCACGCTGGCGGCCGACGAGGTGGTGCTCTTGGACCTGTGGGCGCGTCCCTCGCCAAAGACGGTATGGGCCGACCAGACGTGGATGGCGTTCACCGGCACGCCGCCCGACGAGGTCGTGACCGTGTGGGAGGCGGTGCGCGGCGCCCGCGACGCCGTGGTGGAGCGGCTCCGCACGGGGCCCCGCAGCGGGGAGAAGCTGAGCGGGGCGGAACTCGACAACGTGTCGCGCGACGTGATTACCGCGGCGGGCTTTGGGGAAGCGTTCACCCACCGGACCGGGCACTCGATCGATCTCGATCTGCACGGCTCGGGCCCCCACCTGGACGACTTCGAGACGCACGACGTGCGCGAGCTCTTGGAGGGAATAGCCTTCTCGGTGGAGCCGGGGATCTACCTGCCGGGACGGTTCGGCGTGCGCAGCGAGATCAACGTGGTGCTGGGATCGGACGGTCCCGAGGTGACCCCGGCCGTGCCGCAGACGGACCTGATCGTCTAGCCGTCGCTTGCCGCCCCAACGGGAGCCTTCGGCGCGAGCCACAACAGGTAGACCAGCCCGACCCAGATCGCCGTACCCAGGGCCGCGTGTAGCGCCCGCCACACGGGCATGAGCAGCGAAAGCACCATGACCGCGCCCACGACGACCTGTGCCACGCCGAGGCCCGCCACGATCCAGGCCGCGTCCTGAACGCGCGCCGCTACCTGCTTGCGTCTCAGCCCCAGCCCCATGCCGATCAGGTGGAAGAAGAGCGCATAGGCGAGCAGGCGGTGGGTCCAGTGGATGTGCGGCAGGCCGCTCGCGCCCGCGGTGGGCCAGAGCTGTCCATTGCACAGGGGAAAGCCCTGGCAGGCCGGAGCAGCCCCGGTAGTGGCCACCATTCCCCCCATCAGGATGACGGCCGCGGCGAGCACCGTCGCGCCGATGATCCCCCCCCGTCCGGTCGCGATCCCCGGCGGCGAAGCCGTGCCGTCAGTGTGGACGCCGGCCCGCAATCCCAACACGACCAGGGCGGCCAGCAGGCCGAGCCCCGCGCCGAGATGGAGAATCACGCTGTGCGGTGGGAGCTCCAACTTCACCGTGACGGCCCCCAGCAGGGATTGCACGACCAGCAGGACCACCGCCAGCATCGCCGGGCGGAGGGTCCCGCCGGGGCCCGAGCCCCCCGGAGACCCGCGCAGCTTGTAGGCGTAGATGGCCGTCACCACCGTCAGGGCCGTGAGCCCCAGCACGGCCAGCCGGTGCGCGAACTCGATCACCGTCTGGGCGTTGTCGAACGCGGGGATGATCCTGCCGTTGCAGAGCGGCCAGTCGTCGCCGCACCCCATCCCCGACTCGGTGATGCGCACCACGAAGCCGAGCACGATGATGGCGAAGGCGAACGCCGCCGTGACGTATGCGAGCATGCGGAGTGTCTTCATAGGGGCTGAAACTGCAGGGCCGCCCCGGCGCCGACAAGAGTGGTCGCGGCCGGAACGGGAATGGAAGGCTCGGGTCTCCGGTGTGGGCTCTCTGGTCTCGCCCGTCAGCTCACAGCACGAAGCCGAAGATCAGGAACAAGAAGGTCGCCGCCGTCGCCGCCAGCAGCGCGTACGGCAGCTGCGTGCGTACGTGGTCGATGTGGTCGGTGGCCGATGCCATCGAGGCCACGATCGTGGTGTCGGAAATGGGCGAGCAGTGGTCGCCGAAGATCCCTCCCCCGAGGGCCGCCGCGACCGTGAGTGGGGCGTTGAGCCCGAGCAGCTCCACCATGGGGATCACGATCGGGATCATGATGGCGAAGGTGCCCCACGAGGTACCCGTCGAGAACGCGATGAAGCAGGCGAGCAGGAACACGATGGCGGGAATGAGTCCGGTCGCCAGCGTGGCCTGGGCCGCCTGCGCGACGAACACGCCGGTGCCCAGGGAGCGGGTGGTCGCGCCGATGGCGAAGGCCAGCGAGAGGACGATGACCAGCGGCACGAGTCCCTGAATCCCCTTGATGATCTCCTCCGTCGATTCCTGAATCGTCAGGATGCCCTGGAGCCGGTAGGAGGCCACCGCAACCAGCACGCCCGCGATCACCCCCCAGAGCACCGCCTGGGAGCCACTGCCGCTGGAGAGGTTGCCGTCTCCGGTGAGCCAGAGCACGACCGGCACCATGAGTACCATGGCCGCGATGGGAAGCACCATGTTGATTGCCCGTTTCGGCACACCTTCCTTGGCCCGCTCTTGGGAGACCTCCTCCGAGATGAGTGGCTTGGCCCCGTCGCGCAGGAGCTTGCCCTCCTCGGCCACGCGACGCTCGGCCTCGCGCATGGAGCCCAGGTTCCACCCGAACAGGACCACCCAGAGGGCGAGCAGGATGGCCAGCAGGCTGTAGAAGTTCAGGGGCACCGAGGCGATCAGCAGCGCCGCCGGCCGCTCCACGTCCTGCGCTGCCAGCAGCGCGACCACGTACGCGCCCCACGCGTTCAGCGGCAGCAGGCTGCCGATGAGGATGCACTTGGGCGAGCACGTCGCGTCGATGATGTAGCTCAGCTTCTCCCGGGAGATGCGGCACTTGTCGTACAGCGGGCGTGCCACCGAGCCCGACACGAGGAGGCCGAAGTTGGACTCGAGGAAGACCGCCATGCTCACGCCCACGGTGAGGAGTCCCACGGAGCGCTGCGAGCGGGCCACTCCCCACCGCTCCACACGCTGCACGAAGCCCTCCATGCCGCCGGAGGCCTGGGTGAGCGTGATCATGGACCCGATGAGCACGCTGAACATGAGGACCCGCGCGTTGTCGAGGTCGGTCACCGCGTCGACGTAGACGTTGACCGACTCGATGAGGCCCGCCACCGGGTTCCAGCCGCTCATGATGGTCCACCCCAGCCACACGAACAGCGCGAGGGAGAGGTAGACCTGCTTGGTCTTGATCGCGAGCCCGATCGCGACCACCGGCGGGAGGATGGAGAGCCAGCCGTAGGATGCCATGCGCGTCCTCGGTCAGGGTTGGCGACGAATTGCCCCAAGCTAGCGGCCGACTACCGGGCTGCCAACACGGGGTGTCCCGGTCCGATGATGCGGCGTCGCTGCGGCCCCCCGGGGAGTCCCCCAAGCCGCGACTCAGGGTGTTCGATCGTTACTTGACGGCCTTGTGTACCCTGCGCAACTTCTGATCGCCCTTACAAAACCCGCAGTTGTTCGTACTTCTGCTGCACCATTCGAAGGAGAGGCACTCCATGCGCTTGCAGGTTCGTGCGTGCGTCGCTGCCGGGGCTCTCGCGCTCCTGGCAGTCGCGGTTGCCGGGCCGTTGGCAGCACAGGGTGTGACCACCGCCGCAGTTCGTGGCACCATTCTGGATGAGGCAGGGGCTCCCCTCTCGGACGTCACCCTGACGCTCACCAACACGTCCACGGGCCAGCGGTACGCCGGTGTGTCACGACGCGACGGCCGGTACAACATCGAGAATGTGGCAGTTGGCGGCCCCTACGTGCTCGAGGTGCGGGCGTTGGGCTACCAGGCATCCCGCCGTCAGGGGTTCTCACTGGCCCTCGGCCAGTCACTCGAGCTGAACATCGCGATGACCCGTGCCGTGGTGGTGCTGGAGGCCATCACGGTGACGGCAGAAGAGCAGGACCCGCTCATCGCAGCTTCCAGAACGGGGACGGCCAGTTACGTGTCGGACAGTGCGATCCGTCGTCTCCCGACCCTGAACCGCAACTTCACCGACTTCGTCATCACCTCGCCGCAGGTGGTCCAGGCTTCCGGGCTCTCGTTCGGTGGCGGCCACCGCAAGATGAACAACATCCAGATCGACGGGACGTCCAACAACGACCTGTTCGGCCTGGGTGCCACGGGGCAGCCAGGCGGCCAGGTGGACGCCAAGTCCATCACGCTCGAGGCGGTGAAGGAGTACCAGGTGCTCATCGCGCCGTACGACGTGCGGCAGAGCGGCTTCAGCGGGGGCCTGGTGAACGCGGTGACGCGGCATGGCACCAACACCTGGCACGGATCGCTGTTCTGGTACTACCAGGAGAACCGTCTGGTGCGGGACACGCTGAGGGTGACGGTCACCGACCCGATCTCGGGAGCCGCCGACACGTCGTTCTCCGCGTTCGGCCAGTTCCGCCAGCACCAGCGCGGCTTCCGCCTGAGCGGTCCGATCATCCGGGACAAGCTCATGTTCTTCATCGCCGGTGAGTGGCAGACACGCGACTTCCCGAACAGCGGGATCGCGGTTGGTCGGGAAAGCCCAACGCTGACGGGCATCTCGCCCGACTCGGCGCAGCGCGTTGCGGACATCTTCAGCACTGCCTACAGCACCGATCCGGGGACCTTCAACGAGGTCACGCTCAACACCCCGAACCGGAATGTGTTCGCGCGGCTGGATTGGCAGATCAATTACAACCACCAGTTGGCACTCCGGTGGAATCACGTCAGGGCCTCCGACGACGCGCTCTCGCGCGGCAGCGCCGGCTTCTACGGTTACAGCTCGTTCAACCGCACGATCAACAACAACACCAACTCCTTCGTACTCCAGCTCAACTCCACGCTGGGTGGCGGGAAGTACTACAACGAGCTGCGTCTGGGGTGGCAGCGGATTCGTGACCGCCGGGCCCCACAGAATCCGTTCGATCGCAGCGGGGCAATTACCATCAGGCCGCAGATTGAGGTTCGGAACCGCTCCTTCATCAGTCCGGCCGATCCGAGCGTGTTCAACCAGTTCGTGATCGGTGGAGAGCGGTTCTCGCACCGTAACGAGCTGGACCAGGACATCTTCGAGCTGGACGACGCGCTGACCTGGGCGGCCGGACCGCATACGATCACGCTCGGGACCCACAACGAGTGGATCACGTTCCGCAACCTGTTCTTCCACTCGGCCGACGGGTACTGGCGCTTCAACACGCTGGCGGACCTCGAGACGGGCACCCCGGCATTCTACCGCACCCAGATCCCGTACTCGGATGCCGCGGCCGGCGTGCCGGGGAGCCTGGTCAAGGATGTGCCCATCGCCGACTTCGGGATTCTCCAACTCGGGCTGTACGCCCAGGACCAGTGGGAGCTCACCCGCAACATCAGCCTCACGCTGGGACTGCGGGTGGACGTCCCGGTCACGCTGGAGTCGCCGGACTATAACGGACTGGTGGACTCGACCCTGTCGATTCGCACTGACCAGTTGCCGTCGGGCAACCTGCACTGGTCGCCCCGCCTCGGGATCAACTGGGACGTCAGGGGCAACCGCTCGACGATCCTCCGGGGCGGCGTCGGCCTGTTCACGGGACGCATACCCTACGTGTGGCTGAGCAACGCCTACACCAACACCGGGCGCGAGGTGCTGGAGGTGAACTGCACCGGTGCGGAGATCCCCGACTTCAACGAGTCGGTGTTCACCACCCCCCCGACGGGCTGTCGCACGACCAGCGGGGTGTCGGTGCCCTCCGCGCAGGTGAACGTATTCGACAACGGCTTCCGCTTCCCGCAGTACCTCAAGACGTCAATCGGTCTCGACCAGCGGCTGCCGTGGAACATGCTCGGCACCCTGGAGTTCCTGTATACGCGGGGCGTGAACACGATCCTGCAGAAGGAGGCCAACATCGCGCAGACGCCGATCGCGACGAACAGCGAGGGCCGCATGATGTTCGGCACGCTGGATCCGGCGTCTGGCGATGCGACGCCCCAGCGCATCACCACATCGCTGCCGCAGGTGATCAACCACACGAATGGTAGCAAGGACTGGTCGTACCAGATCACCGCGCAGCTGCAGAAGCGCTTCGGGCAGGGGTTCGAGTTCAACGGCGGGTACACCTACTCCAAGGTACGCGACCTGGTGAGCCTCACGTCGAGCATCGCCAGCTCCAACTTCGGCTTCAGTCCCGTGGCCCGGGGCGGCAACCCGAACGACCGGACATTGGGCGTGTCGACGTGGGAGGTGCCGCACAAGGTGTCCCTCGCCGGCACGATCAACATCAATATTCCGAACCTGCCGTCCTCGTTCACGCTGATCTACGTGGGCCAGTCCGGCCTGCCGTACACCTGGACGATCGATGGTGACGCCAACGCCGACGGCTACGAGGCGCCCAACATCGGCGGGCGGCGCAACGACATCGTGTACGTGCCGCTGGCCGACGGGTCCGACTTCTCACCGGAGTCGCCGGGCGACCTCACCGACTACAACGCGCTCATCGAGAGCGAGGAGTGCCTGCGGACGGCGCGCGGGTCGATCCCCGACAAGAACACCTGCCGCAACCCGTGGGTGAACCGCCTGGATGCGAACCTGCGGGTCTCGCTCTACGCACTGGGCGGCGGGGCGCACAACTTCACGTTGGTGTGGGATGTCTTCAACGTGCTCAATCTGCTGAACGGCGACTGGGGGCAGAACAAGACCATCGTGGGCTTCAGCGACGACATCCTGCGGACGGTGGGGTACGACACCGCCAACGACCGGCCCATCTATCGCTACGCCGGGCCTACGCCGACGTCGAAGTTCACGTTCTCCAACACCCTTTCCCGCTGGCGCATGCAGTTCGGCCTGCGGTACGACTTCTAGTCGGAGTCGACGGTAGAGTGCAAAGCGGGGGCTCGCCTGAGCCCCCGCTTGTTGCGTGGGAGGATCGTTCCTAGGTCGGCGCCCGCCGGAACATCCACAGCCCCGTCACACCGAAGGCGATGTTGGGCACCCAGGCCGCCAGGGTCGGCGGGATGAGGCCGCCCGATCCGATGGTGCGGGAGAGCTGCACCAGGACCAGGAACACCACGGCGGTCCCGAGGGCCACCGCGACGCCCCAGGCACCGCTCACGCGCGGTCCGCCGGCCACGAGCGGGATCGAGAAGAACGCGATGATGATGCAGGTGATCGGGACGGCGATCTTCAGAGCCAGCTCCACCCGCAGCAGGCGCCCGTCGCCCCCCGAGCGCTCCAGGGCGTCCACGTACCGCTTGAGCTCGGCGTAGCGCATCTCCTGGGGCTTCTTGGGTTCCACCAACAGGTCGGCGGGATACTCCACCAGGCTCCGCAGCCGCATCGAGTCGAAGGCAAAGGCCATCTCGGTCGGTGCCCCGCTGATTACGCGGAAGCGGCCGTTGGAGAGCGTCCAGCGTCCCTCGGTTGTATCCCACTGGGCACGACGCGCCTGCACGGCGAGTGTAGGATACTCGGTGCCGGTTCCCTCCCGCTCGAGCACCACGTCCCGCATCTGGTAGCGCATGGTGTTGAGCTGCCGAACCTGATACACCCATCCCTCCTCGGCGCGATACACGAAGTTGTAGCGCGAGGTCTGCGAGCGGCGCCGTTCCTCCCCCAGCAACTCCAGCTGGCGCCGCGTGGCCGGCGGTGCAAGCTCGCCGATTACCAGTCCGAATCCGGCGGCCACCGTGGCGGCGAACAGTACCGGGAGCACGACCCGGTGCATGCCGCGGCCGGACGCCTTGGCCGCGGTGAGCTCGGAGTGCCGGTTCATGTTCCCGATGCTGAACACCGTGGCGAAGAGCACGGCGGCCGGGAGGATGAGGAAGATCCGGTCGGGTAGGCTGAAGAAGTACCCCAGGGCGATCGCCGCCGGCGCGAGGTCCTTGATGAGATACTCGTCGAGCTTCTCGGCGAGCTCGATGATGATGACGAACAGCGGAAGCCCGAGCCCCGCGAGCACGAAGATCTTGACCCACTCCTTGACGAGGTAGCGGTCCAGGATGCGCGGGATCACGTGGCGCCGTGCTTCCTGAGCCGGCGCCATACCCGCACCGGGATCGGTGGTGGAGGCGTGGTGCCCTGCCGCTGCACCAGCCACAGGCCGAACAGCCCGATTGCCCCCACCAGGATGTTCGAGGCGTACATGGCCCAGAAGGGCGGGATGACAAGCCGGTTGGCCAGGGACTCGCCCGCGATGAGGCCCACGTAGTACACTGCGAAGACCGCCATCCCCGCGCCCAACACCAGGCCCATGCCGCCACGCGGGAAGCGCAGCGCGAGCGGTACGCCCACCAGGACGAACACGATGCAGGCTAGTGCAATCGACCCCTTCTTATGGAGCTCCACGAGGTAGACCCACTCGCGCGTGCGTGAGGTCTTGGCACGCTCTCGCAGGAGCTGCACCTCGTTTGAGCGATCGCGCGGTCGGAAGCGTCGCACCGCCTCCGCCGTTGGGTCGTAGCCCTCATCGAGGAGCTGTCGGATGACCGAATCCTCCTGGGCCTCCTGGGCCTCCAGCTCGGCCGGCCCGATCCATGCCTTGAGCCATGCCACGGTGCGGCAGTAGAGGTTGCGGCGCGGAGCCGGCACGGCGGTGTCGGGGGGGATCTCCGGGAGCCCCACCAGCCCGCGGAGGCCGTTCAACTCTGCGGCAACCGCCTGCCGTTCCAGCCGCAGCCGGTCCCGCCGCGCCTCGAGTGCCACCCGCTCCAGCTGGCACACGCCCATCTCCCGATCGCCGCGGTAGTCATCTGTCTCGCGGCGCATGAACTCGCTGCCCACCCCACGCACGAGAATCAGCTGGCGGGTGAACTCGGTCTGCTGGAAGGTGCGCGGGTTGTCCCGCTCGAACTCGTGGATCGAGCCGTCGAACAGGGTGAGGTGTAGATCCTCTTGGTTGGGCGCGAACGCGAGGTAGCCGCTGTCGGCGTAGATCGTGCGGTTGCGCACCGCCTCCTCCAGGTTGTAGAGGGTGACGTCGCGCATCAGGTAGGTGGCCGGGTCTATCTGTGCCGTACGCAGCATGACCCGCCCGCGCTGCACCTCATTGATCACGTGCTCTTTGAGGGAGAACGTTGGCTTCGTGCGGTAGATGTCGGTCATCAGGCTCCGCAACCGATGGTTGGTGCGGGGCAGGATCTGATCGCCGAACAGGAACGAGATGAAGGCCACCACGGTAGCGGCGGCGAGGAGCGGCCGCAGGAGCTGTCCCAGGGAGATGCCGCCCGCCCGCATCGCGGTCAACTCGCGGTCGCCGGACATCGTGCTCATCGTGTAGAGCACGGCCACCAACACGGCCATGGAGAGCGTGATTGCTATGAGGAACGGGATCGTGAGGAGGAAGAACTCCAGGATCACCGTCCATGGGAGGCCCTTCCCCATGAGGTCGCCCAGCTTGCGGGCTATCTGGCGAATCAGCTCGAAGCAGGTCAGCGCCGAGAGGGCAAAAAGGAAAGGCCTCGCGTGCTGCTTGAGCAGATACCGGGTCAGGATGTTCAATTGAGTGCCGTAACTTACTTGCCTGTAATGACTTGAGCCGGCATTATATTGCGAAACCTCACCTCTAACAAGGCCTACCCCGCTTTCAGGTCAAAGTGTCCGGCCGCTGCGCAGTCCTCGCACTGACGACCGCGATAGTCGTGGCGGGGCCGCTGGTTGCGCAGGAACCGCGCGCGCCGGCCCCCCGGGTCCGCATTCGGCTGGCCCACGAGCCGCTGGCCCTGCGAGGGTATCCGGCGCTCGACGCCGGCGGATGGCTGGGCCCTCGAACCACCCCTGGGCTCGCGGCGCAGCGCTGGGAAGTGGCGACTGGCGAGCTCATCGCCCGCCGCCGGGCGGCCCGCCTCCAGGCGCACTTCCTCGCGGGGCTGGCGCCTCCCCTCCCCGCCCTCCCCGACACGCCGCGGCGCCGCGTTTCGATTCCCCGGCCGGAGGACCTGGCGGAGCCTGTGGAGGAGGAGCCGGCCACCCTGGAGGCGCTGGGGCGGTACGCCGATCTGGGGCTCGATCTCCAGTCCCGGCTGGTGATGAAGTTTGACCGGCTGCGCAACGTCCGCTGCAGCGCCTCCGACGTCAACGCTCCCGGTTCGGGGTGCCAGGGCGGATTCCCCACCCCGAGCTTCGACGAGGACTTCCGGGTGTTGGCCGGCGGGGTGGTGGGTGACCGCTTCCACGTGAACGTGGACTTCGACACCAAGCGAGAATTCACCGTCAACAACAACATCAACGTCTGGTACCAGGGGCTCGAAGACGAGATCGTGCGGCGCGTGGAGTTGGGGAACGTCACCTTCCGCGCCCCGCCGTTCCGCTTCATCACCGCGGCGATTCCCGCCAACTCGTTCGGTGTGCAGGCCGAGGCCCAGCTCGGCCCGGTGGATCTGAGCACCATCTTTGCGCAGCAGAAGGGCTCCGCGGTCCGCACCCGCACCTTCCGCGTGGGGGACGCGACTACACAGCCCGTCTCGTTCGAGGCGCGCGACCTGGATTTCGAGAGCGGGCGTTTCTTCTTCGTGGTGCCGCCGCTCGAGTTACCCCAGTACCCCGCGATCGACGTGCTCGACATCATGCCCGAGCTCCTGCCGGACACGCTGCGGCCCACCGGGGTGCGGGTCTACCGACTGCGGGCCCAGGTGGGCCGGGAGGAGGACAATCCCAACCTGGGCGGGATCGAAGCCGTCGCCGTCCGCAGCGACAGCCCGCAGCGCGTGGGGCCGTTCAGCTGGGAGCTGCTCGTGGAGAATCGCGACTACTACCTGGATCCGTCCGGGGTCTGGTTCGCGCTTGCCAACCGGCTTGGGACCGACGACTTCCTCGCTGTCTCCTACACGCGGGCCTCGGGCGATACGGTGGGCACGTTCCCCGCAGTGAACGGGGCGGGCGACACGTTGCAGCTCGTGTACGAGCCGCGGCGTGGGCCAGAGGTCCCCACCTATTTCCATGAGATGCGCAATTCGTACCGCATCGGTGGGAGCGGAATCACGCGGAACACGATCCGGCTCGCCATCGTGGTGAATGAGTCGGAGCAGCCACTGGGGTCCACCGGCACCTATCTCTCCACGTTGGGCCTGGCCGTCACGGTCGACCCGTCGAGCATCGACCAGTTCAACCGTGTCTTTCCCCGGACTCGTGACCCGAACAACGGGGAGCCAGTGCGAGACTTCTTCGTGGTGTTTCCGCACCTGACCCCGTTCGCCGACGCCGCGGCGCTCGCCCCCGGTGATCGCAACGACTCGCTCTACCGCACCCCCACGTATCTGCTGCTGAGCGAGGCGCCGCCGCCCCTGTTCCACCTCAGGTACAACTACGAAGCGAGCGGGGCGGGCGACCGCTCCACGCTGAGCCTGGGGGCGCTGCAGGTGCGAGAGGCGAGCGAGAAGCTGTTCATCGGGGACCGCGAGTTGGTGCGCGGGAGGGACTACGAGATCGATTACGAGTTGGGACAGGTGCGGTTCCTCAGCCCGGACTCGCTCTTCCTGGGACCCACCGAGGTCCGCGCGCAGTTCGAGGAGAATCAGCTCTTCGACTTCGCACCGAAGACCATCTTCGGGCTCGCAGGCACGTACAACCTGGGATCCGAAAGCCGTATCCACGCCATCGGGCTGTTCCAGCGCGACCGCACCAGCCTCACCCGGCCCCAGCTGGGGTTCGAGCCCCAGGCGGGGTTCATGGGCGGTCTCGGCGCGGAGCTGCGGTTCCGCGGTGATGGACTCACCCGCGTGCTGGACGCCCTGCCGTTGATCGAGACGACGGTTCCCTCGCGTCTGGACGTCACCGGTGAAGTGGCGGTGTCTAACCCGAACCCGAATAGCACCGGCATCGCCTACGTGGAGGACTTCCAGCAGGAGGCCGGGTTCAGGGTCCCGCTGGTGGAGCGCGAGTTTCAGTTGGGTAGCACGCCGTCCTCGGGTCGCGGCCTGCCGCCGAACTACCTAGGTGCGGGAGGCGGGTTCTCCGACCAGGATGCCGTGCCGCTCGTGTGGCAGAATCTCGTGCGTACGCCGTCCGGTGTGATCGAGTTTCGACCGCAGGATATCGACAGCACCATCGTGCTCACCGGTACCGGCATCGCGATCGAACCGACCCTGTGGCTCACCCTCAAGCCCGATACGGTGGGCGGCGCTCCCGATCCCGTCACCGGTGCGCCGCGCTGGTTGCTGCCCCACACGCCGGGGCCGCGCTGGCGCAGTCTCACCCAGCCGTTCGGGTTCGGCTCCGGCGTGGGCATCGACTTCTCCCGCTCGGAGTTCGTCGAGTTCTGGGTGCTCGAGGACGCCGAGATGAAGGCCCGGCAGGAGAGCGCCATACTCGTGATCGATCTCGGCACGGTCTTCGAGGACGTGGCCGGCCCGGCCCCCACCTCGTTCCAGGTGCAGGGCAGCGATACCCTGTTCAGCGGGCTCCAGTTCGAGGGGGCCGGTGTACTCGATACCGAGCGGGATGCGCTCACGGCGGTGTACAACGCGCTGACCGACGACGTGGGTATTCGGGGGGATGTGGTCGGCACCATCCTCAATGAAACCAGTAGCGAGGTGGTCAACGACTTTCCGCTGTGCAGCGTGGAGGACATCGCTGGCCTGCCCACCCTCGAGCTGGGCAACCTCCGTGCCGCCTGCACGCGACGCAACCGTCGTCTCGATACCGAGGACCTCGACGGCGACAACCGGCTGGACCGCTCGGTCGGCGCGACCGCCGAGGACTTGCTGCGCTACACGTTCCCCATCGGCGACCCCCGCTACTTCGTGCGGGACGGAGTGACGCACTTCGACGAGCAGGGCCGCCCCATGACATGGCGGCTGTACCGTATCCCGCTGCGCATCGACTCGGTGCAGGTGGGCCAACCCAACCTGCGGCAGATCGAGGCGCTGCGGCTGTCGCTCGTGACCCCCGACGTCGGCGCGGTGGAGGAGGAGTTCTGGATCACGCTGGCACGAATGCGCTTCGTGGGAGCGCCGTGGGTCAAGCGCGCTGACACCCCGATCGATGGCATCTCGGGGAGCACGGGTGAGCTCCACGGCGAAGTGAGCGCCACGACTGTCAGCACCGAGGACGAGCAGCTGGGTTACGAGTCGCCGCCGGGCACCACCGACCTCCCCGAGGAGACCAGCCAGGCCTTCCAATTCGGCGTCACGCAGGTGAACGAGAAGTCTCTGCGCGTGCTCGCGGAGGATTTGAGAGGGGGCGAGCGGGCCGAGGCACTGGTGCGATTCAGCGCGGAGGCGGACAAGAACTTTCTCTCCTATCGACGACTGCGCGTGTGGGCGCGCGGGCGTGGGACAGGGTGGACCGAGGGAGATCTCCAGTTCTTCGTGAAGGTTGGGCAGAACGAGGACAACTTCTACATGTACCGCGCGCCGGCCCGAACCGACAGCTGGGAACCAGAGGTGGTGGTGGATCTGGAGCGTTGGCTCGATCTGCGCGCCCAGATCGAGTCGGCCTGGCTCTCGGGGGCGCCGCCGTCGGGCGCCGCCCAGTGCGGGGGCGACTCGACCGCCTACGTCGCGTGCGATGGTCCCTACCTGGTGCACGTGCGAGACCCCGGGGTCTCACCCCCCAACCTGGCGCGAGTATCGGAGGTGGCAGCCGGGATCCTCCGCGTGCAGGAGACCGTGACCGTGTCGGTGGCGGAGCTCTGGGTGGACGACGTGCGGCTCGACGACGTCGTGGGGGATGTGGGTGTCGCGGCGGCGGTCGACGTGCGCCTGGCTGCCGCCGACGTGGCCGAGTTCGACTTCAGCTACTCTCTGCGGGACGACCGATTCCGCCAGTTTGACCAGCGCCCGAGCTACGTGACGGACGCGGCTGCGCGCTTCGCCATGCTGTTCAGGGTCGACAAGCTGCTGCCGCAGTCCTGGGGTCTGAGCGTGCCGTTCCGGTTCCGCTACAACAGCACCAGCGCGGATCCGTTCTACCTGCAGAACACCGATGTGCTGGCCGATCGGCTCACCAATCCCCGTGACCCGAAGGGGTCGGTGACCTCGTGGGACGTGGCGGTGCGCCGGGTGAAGCGGGGAGAGACGGCGGTCGAGCGCGCTGTGGTGGACCCTGTGACGGTGCAGGTGCGGGGGGACAAGGCGTCCAACACGACCTCGTTCACCAGTGCCGAGACCCGTAACCGGAACGGGCGGCTCGTGTACGACAACGTGCCCGCCCCCAAGACGGTGCAGGGCGCGCCGGGTTTCCTCATCAACCTGGTGAACTCGCTCCCCGACTGGATCAGCGAGAGTGAGTTTGGGAAGTCGCTGCGGAGCTCTCGGCTGCGCTGGAATCCGTTCCGACTCACCTACGCCTCGACGTTCACCAACAATCAGACCGACCGCGTCACGTTCCGCGTGCCGGTGCATCTGGAGAGCGATACGGCACAGACAGTACTGCCCAGCGTTGTGCACACGTGGCGCAACGAGGTGGGATTCGACTTCCGACCTTATTCGTCCCTCACCATCCGCCTGAACTGGTCGAGCACGCGGGACTTGCAGGACTACGGAGACACCACGGTCGTCGGCGGGCTCCTGCAGCAGGAGCGAGGCAGCCTGTTCGGGTGGGACATCGGGTTCGAACGGTGGCGCACCCTCACGACGGGCCTCAATATCGCGCCGGTGGTTAGCAGCTGGCTGCGCCCACGCTTCGTGTTCACGACCCGGTACCAGTTCACCCGCGACCCCAACCAGCGAGCACCGGTCATCTCGACCGATTCGACGCTCAAGACGCCGGAGACCATCGGAAACGCGCGTCGTGCCGAGTTTGGCGCGTTGCTCGACGTGGCGCGGTTGGTGCGGGGGCTCGCCGGTGACTCCGGCACCATCACCAGCATCTTCTCGATCTTCCTGCCGGGCGACTTCACGTTCGCGCGCGACCTGCGCTCCAGCTTCGACCGGGCGGCGTTTTCCGCAGACCTTGGCTACCGCTTGGCCCTGGGCGGCTTGGACGCCTTCCGTACCCAAGACGGCGTGCCGGCCACGGCGACCGGGGACATGGAGAGCTTGATCTGGGGCGGCGGTCTGCGCCTCCCGTTGGGTGGTCTGTTCCGACTGAGCTATCGCAATCTCACCAACAGGGTGTGGTCCCGCCGCGGAGATCTCCAAAGCCAGGTCATTCAACGGAGCCGCGAGTGGCCGTCGATGAATTTCTCCTGGGCCTACAGTCCCTCCTCCAGCATCCGCTCGGTGATCTCGAGCGTGTCGGCCGGGCTGCAATACCGCGTCGTCCGGGCGTCGAACGTGCAGCCGATCTCCGTGCCCGGGGGGAGCGACAGTGTGATCACCGAGAACAACTCCAGATACCTGACTCCGACGCTCACGCTGTCGTGGTCGCCCGGGATCACCACGGCCGTGCAGTTCACCAATGTGAAGACGGAGGCGGTCACGTCCGGCAACCGCACTGAGAGCGAACGCACGGCGTGGGGGGCGAGCGCCAACTTCGGTTGGAACTTGCCGACGAGCATCGTGCGCTCCGGCAATCGCGTTCAGACGTCCGTCGCGTTTAATTCCTCTACCCAGGCCGTCTGCCTGCTGCAGACCGGTGCGGTCGGCTGCCGCAGCGTTTCGGACAGCCGGCGCAATCAGCTGGACATCAGGATGGATACGGGATTCACGCAGAGCCTGCGAGGGGGGATGACGTTCAGCTACATCCTGACGGATCAGCGGCAAACGTCGCAGACACTGTCCCAGATCGTGTTCACGATCTACGCCGACATTAACTTCGTGTCTGGGCAGGTCCGATGAGGCGGTTCGCCGGTCTCGTACTGCTCGCCCTCGGCTGCGCCGCCGGGCGTGGCGCGCCGCAGGAGTTCGACGGCGAGGTGGCGCTCGGGTACGTGGAAACGCAGCTGGCGTTCGGGCCGCGCGTTCCCAACACGGATGGGCACCGTCGGGCGGGCGACTGGATTCTGGAGCAGCTACGTGAGCGCGCCGACTCGGTGGAGGTGCAGGAGTTTACGCACGTCACCCTCGACGGCGACACCCTGCAGCTGCGCAACTTCGTCGGTCGGTTCCGGCCTGAGGTGCCTGAGCGCATCCTCTACGTCGCGCACTGGGATACGCGGCCCCGGGCAGACCGGGATGCGAACCTGGGCCGGCAGCGCCTGCCGGTGCCGGGCGCCAACGACGGCGCCTCGGGCGTGGCCGTGCTGTTGGGTGTGGCCGACGTGCTGCAACAGCGACCGTCGGACTTCGGCGTGGACCTGCTGTTCGTGGACGGCGAGGACTACGGTGATTTCGCCGCCGACGCCGATGTGCTGCTGGGCTCGCGCTACTACGCCGCGAACGTGGATCCCGCCGCCCTGCCACTCTTCGCGGTGGTGTGGGACATGGTGGGCGACCGCGAGCTGGAGATCTTCCAGGAGGGCAACTCCGTGTCCCGCGCGCCCGAGGTCGTGGATCGGGTGTGGAGCCGTGCCCGGGAGCTGGGCTACGGTCGGGTGTTCCAGTCCTCCGGGCGCTACACCATGACGGATGATCACATCCCGCTGCTGGATGTGGGGATCCGAGCGATCGACGTGATCGACTTCGAGTACCCGCATTGGCACACTTCGGAGGATACGTTCGACAAGGTGAGCGCGGCGTCGCTGCAGATCGTGGGAGACGTAGCCGTAGCGCTCTTGCGGTAAGCACGGGCTCGCACGCGTCGCCGACCGGCGGCCTGCCGCGCAACGATGTGATCTCCACCGTCATCGAACGCCTATGTAGTGTTGCTTCCGTCGCGCACCGTGGGCCGTGCCTTCGACGGACGATCGCAACGCCGCGCTCATTCTCCTGGGTCTCGCCGCCGCCGGGATCCTGATCAGGGCGGTGGTGGGCGGTCCGAGCTCGCCGGGGGCGGTGGCCTATCGTGAGACGACGACGACCCGACCCGGGCGGGACTCGGTAGCCGAGCGGGCGGTGCGGATGGCGCGTCCACTGGCTCGCGGTGAAACGATCGACGTGGACGTGGCGCCCGCCTCGGAGCTCGCCCGGCTGCCGCGCATCGGCCCCGCGCTCGCGGCTCGCATCGTCGCGGAGCGGGAGGAGCACGGGGCGTTCGGCTCGCTGGCGGCGCTGGATCGCGTGTCCGGCGTCGGGCCGGCCGTGCTCGAGGCGGTGCGCCGCCACGCCGCCTTCTCCGGGGTGCCCGCGCCCACCTCCGAAACCTCCCAAGTGCTGGGGATTGTGACGCTTAACACTGCTTCTGCCCAACAGCTCGCTAGACTTCCGGCCATTGGGCCGACGAAAGCCCGGGCGATCGTTGAGGATCGACGGCGTCGCGGGCCGTTTCGGCGGCTCGAGGAGCTCACACGGGTGCAGGGAATCGGGCCGGCGACCGTGGAGCGGTTGCGGGGGCTGGTGCGCGTACCTTGACACCCCTTATGGTGGTCATACCTTAGACCGTTACTTCGTTGCGCCCAAAGGACTTGCAGTGAT
>JBDGXT010000127.1:0-8959 GCA_039584455.1 Gemmatimonadota bacterium | reverse complement strand
TGCGGAGTTCACGGCGCTCGCCTTGATCGGCACCACCATCGTGCCGTACAACCTCTTCCTCCACGCCGCGGCCGTGCGGGAACGCTGGTCCGACCCGCGGGACCTCCCGGCCGTGCGCCTGGACCTGCTGGTGGCGATCGGGCTCGGTGGCCTCGTCTCGGCCGCGATCGTGGTGACGGCCGCCGCCGCGCTCGACGGCACCCAGGTGCACTCTGTGTCATCGGCGATCACCGCTCCGCTCGCGGCCGCCTACACGGTGCTCGACGTGTTGGGCCGCGGCCGCGACGTGCGTGCCCCGCTGCCTCGCTGGGTGTGGTTCGGCTGCGTGGCGTTCGGCGCGCTGGCCGCGCTCGCGAGCGTGCGGCCGGTGCCGCTCATCTTCCTGGCCCAGATCGTGAACGGTTTGGCCCTCCCCGCGGTCGCGTTCGTGCTCCTCCTCGCGATGAACGATCGCTCCCGCCTCGGATCACACGTGAACACGTGGCGGGGGAACGTCGTGGGCGGGCTCGTCGCGCTCCTCTGCGCCGTGCTCGGCGCGCGCGCCGTTTTCCTGGCGCTGTGAGGGTCCTGGTCACCGGCGGTACGGGGCTCCTCGGGAGCCACGCCGTCGAGCGCCTGGTTCGTGAGGGACACGCGGTGCGGGCCATGGCACGCAGCGCCGCCGGCCGCACCTTCGTCGAGGACCTCGGTGCCGAGAGCTTCCTCGGAGCGGTGGAGCAGCCCGCCAGCTGGGAAGCCGCCGGCACGTGCGACGCCATCGTGCACGCCGCGGCGCTCGTCGTGGACCCCGTCGGGTGGGAGCGCTACCGCGCGGTCAACGTGCACGGGACGCGGCTCGCAGTCGAAGCCGCCGCACGATACGGCGCCCGCCTGGTTCACATCTCGTCGGTCGCCGTGTATGGTCGCCGCCCCGAGAGTGATTCGAGTGCTCCCGTCGCCGAGGATGCGCCGTTTCAGTCCATCGCCGAGCCCGACTACTACGCGCGCTCCAAGCGGCTCGCCGAGGCGACCCTGTGGCAGCGAGCGGAGGAACTCGGTGTCTCCGCCGTGGCGCTCAGACCGTGCGTGATGTACGGAGAGCGCGAACGCCTCTTTCTGTCCCACGTCCTGGGGATGCTCCGCTTCGGCATCGCGCCGATCATTGGACGCGGGGACAACCGGCTCGCCATGGTGTACGCAGGCAACGTGGTCGAGGCGGTGTTGGCCGCCCTGGAGTGCCCCGACGTGCAGGGAGCGTTCAACACGACGAACGACGGCGGGCTCGCGCAGCGCGAGTTCTTCGAGATCATTGCAGAGGCGAGCGGGCGCCGGCTGAGGTTGGTGCGGCTGCCGCTGGGTGCCGCCGTCACCCTCGGCAAAGCGTGGCACACCGCGCAACGGCTGCTCCGCCCGGGCCGGTACGCGGGCATCGGGTCATCCGGTGGGCGGTTCATGGCACGGGAGAATCCCTACACGTCGGCCAAGGCCGAGCGCGAGCTGGGCTGGCGACCCTCAACACCCCCGCGTGAAGGGCTGCGGCGCAGCATCGAGTGGTTCGTGGCGCAGCGATGAGGATCTCACCACCTCGGAAGGACGGTACGACATGCCCCTCAACATCGTTGCCATTCAGGGATCTGTGCGCCCGGGCAACTACACGGCCAAGGCCCTGGCCGTGGTAGTAGACGAGCTGCGCGGGCGTCCCAACGTGCACTGCGACGTGGTCGACCCGGCAGCGATGCACCTGCCCTTCCCCGGTCAGGGAGACTCCGCCGACGCCGAGGCGCTCGCGCAGCACGTCAGAGACGCGGCTGGCGTGATCCTCGCGACCCCTGAGTACCACGGCAGCCTCAGCAGCGTCATGAAGCTCGTTCTCGAGAATCTCGGGTTCCCGTCGGCGCTCGCCGGCAAGCCCGTGGCCCTGCTCGGTGTCGCAGCCGGTCAGATTGGGGCCATCAAGTCGCTGGAGCAGCTGCGCAGCGTGTGCTCGCACGTCGGGGCGATCGTGCTGCCGGGGCCGGTCTCTGTCGCCAACGTGCGCGGCCTGTTCGACGAGGAAGGACGCTGCACCGACGAAAAGGTCGAGCGGCAGATTCGGGGCGTGGCCACCACGCTGCTCGACTACATCGAGCGCGCGGTCTGCCCCGCGATCGCGCTGGAGCACATGGTGCGTGAGGGCGCGGGCCGCAGCAGCTAGTTGGCTTCGGTCGTGTCGGACGGCCCGTCGGGCGTACCGATGTCCAGCACCACCTTCCAGCTGCGGTCGTCCTGCCGCTTCCAGATCGTCACGTACGTGCCGCGGGAGTTGACCACCAGGCCGCCGTCCAGGCGGCGCTGCGACAGGTACCGCCCGCGTGTGTAGCCCAGGTCGCGCGCTGCCGAGACGTCGGTCTCGACTGGCTCCCAGGTGAGCGTGAAGTTCGTGTCGCCGAAGGCCGGCCCCATCAGCGCGCGGATCGAGTCGGGGCCCGTCACCACGCCACCCTCGATCACCATCGAGCCGTCCTCTGCGAAGTACTCCACCCACCCATCCACGCCGCGCTCGTTCGTGGCCTCGTCAAAGGCGCGGTCCGCAGCCGCCAACTCCTCCCGATCGCGCTCCAACCGCACCCCCACGTTGCACGCCACGACCAACGTGGCGGCCCCTGCGACAATCCAGTATCTCATGGCTGCTTTCCTCCCCGGCTGGCGCCAGCGGTGGCAATCCCTCTAGAATTCGTCGTCAATCGACGCTCGGCCCGAACCCTCACCCCACACCAATCATGTACCGAACCGTCCTCACCCTCGCAATCGCAACGCTCCTGACCCCCTCGTGGGTTGCGGCCCAGTACCGGGAAATCGACGCGGCCGTCGACCGCATGCTGCCGGAGATCACGGAGATCCGCCACCACCTGCACCAGAACCCCGAGCTGGGCAACCGCGAGTTCGAGACCGCGACGCTGGTGGCCGACTACTTGCGCGAGCTCGGCTTCGACCAGGTGCAGACGGGGGTCGCACACACCGGGGTCGTGGCGATCCTCGAGGGCGGGAGGCCCGGACCGGTGGTCGCGCTGCGCGCCGACATGGATGCGCTGCCGGTCACCGAGGACACGCCCTACCCGTGGAAGTCCACGGTGCGCGCGACGTACCTCGGCCAGGAGGTGGGCGTCTCCCACGCCTGCGGGCACGACATCCACACTTCGGTACAACTGGGCGTGGCCAAGGTCCTGATCGGCATGCGCGACGAGCTGCCGGGCACGGTGAAGTTCATCTTCCAGCCCGCCGAGGAGGGGCCGCCGCCGGGGGAGACCGGCGGAGCGTCATTGATGGTCGACGAGGGAGTGCTCCACGATCCCGACCCCACAGCCATCTTCGGCCTGCACACGCTGTGGAACATGCCGGTGGGTACGGTGGGCTACACCCCGGGGCCGGCGCTGGCCGCCGCCGATCACTTCACGATCGTCATCCGGGGAACGGGGGCACACGGTGCCTCGCCGCACCTGAGCGCCGACCCCATCGTCATGGGAACATCATCCCCGAAGAGGTCGAGCTGCAGGGCACGGTGCGCACCTACAGCAAGGAGACGCAGGACATGGTGGAGCGGCGCATGCACGAGATCCTGGCCGGCATCACCGCGGCAGGGGGTGGCAGCTACGAGCTCGTGTACGACAAGGGCATCCCCGTCACGATCAACGACGTGGATCTCTCAGCACAGATGGCTCCCACACTGGCGAAGGTCGTGGGAGAGGAGAACGTGCAGGTGCTCGAGCCCGCAACCGTGGCCGAGGACTTCTCCTACTTCGCCAACGAGATTCCGGGCTTCTACTACCGGCTCGGCACCCTCAAGCCCGGCACGACCTCCGGCAATCACCATACACCCACCTTCCAGGCGGACGACGGCGCTATTCCAGTCGCAATCCGGGCGATGGCCTATCTGGTGTGGGATTACCTGGAGGGCGCACGATAGGGCCGGTCACTGCCCTTCCGTGAAGCACTCCGCCCGCGACAGCCACCACTCGGGGCCGTCGGTGCCGACCCCGGCGTCGATGCGCGCGTGCAGCCGGCCGTCCTGGTTCAATCGGTAGATGATGCGCTTGGGAAACTCGTTCCCGGGGTTCTCGAAGATCGCCGTCTGGTCGACCACCAGGCTGAGGAGGAACGGCGTTCCGATCGCGCCGCCGGGATACGGGATCAACGCCACGCGCCCGCTGGGGTCGCGGCGGATCACCGCCAGCTCGTACTCCACGGTAATGCCGTTGATGATGTAGCGTGTCGTCCCCAGGATGAAGTTCTCGGAGGGCGTTGTATAGTGCTCCTCCATTGTCCCTTCCAGCGTGTCCCGCACGAACCGCCCTTCCCAACAGCCGGCCAGGAACGCCAGCTGATCGAGGGCGAACTGCTGCTGCTGCTCCGCTTCTTGCGCCGTCGCGCTCGACGTATCGCCCACGGCGAGCAGCAGCAAGATCATGCAAGCAAACAAAGTGCGCATCACGTAGCCTCCACTTTCGCTTCCTTCAACCACCACTACCCGAAGTAGTCGGGCTCGTTCCCCGGCTTCCACTTGATGTTGCAACCCAGACTCGGGATCTGTTCCGCAGGCCCCGGCCGTTCACCCAGCACGGCGTCGAGTGCCGCGCGCAAATCGGCGCCGGTCACCGGCACATCGTTTCCGGGACGGCTCGGGTCGAGCTGCCCTCGGTAGGCGAGCTTCCCCTCGCCGTCGAACAGGAAGAAATCGGGCGTACAGGCAGCCTTGAACGCCTTCGCCACCTCCTGCGCTTCGTCAAACAGAAACGGGAACGCCCAACCCTCCGCGGTCGCCAGCGCCTTCATCTGCTCCGGGCTGTCGGCAGGGTACTTCGCCACGTCGTTCGAGTTGATGGCAACGATCCCGACGCCACGGGGCAGGTAATCTGCACCCAATCGCGTCAGCTCATGCTTCACGTGCTTCACGAACGGGCAGTGGTTGCAGATGAACATCACGAGCAGGGCCTGCTTCCCCTCGTAGTCCTGCGGCGTCACCGTGCTCCCGTCCACCGCGTTGGGTAACGCAAACTCGGGAATCGGTGTCCCCAGCTCCAGCATCGTGGATGGCGTGGCGACCATGATCTCCTCCTTGAGACAGGGATTGTACCAGCACCACCGGGGCCAGCGGAACCCCGAGGCCGCGCTTGACCGCTTCCCGGGGGAGCGGCACTATCCACGGACCCGGGAGGTCTTCCACCAGTGACAGATCGCATGCGTGAGGTGCCGGTAGTCAAGCGGGTCGGCGACGCCGCCGAGCGCGTGCCCGACGCCGTCGCGGCGGAGGAGCCACTCGAGATCCGGCTGGGGGACACCCCGTTCGCGGTCGTGATGCGCACGCCGCGAGACGACGCCGACCTCGTGACCGGCTTCCTGCTGACCGAGGGGATTCTCCTGAGCCCGGATGAGATCGCCGGGCTGATCCCGGCCGACGATCCGGAGAACGCGCGCATCTCGGTGCGGTTTCGCGAGGGTGTCGAGGTCGATCCCACGCGCTTCCAGCGCAACCTGTTCATGTCCAGTTCCTGCGGAGTGTGCGGCAAGGCCTCCATCGAGGCGGTGCAGCTGTTTGCCAAGCCGACGCGGGAGTTCTCGGTGCGCCGCACGACGGTTGCCGGCCTCACCGACCAGTTGCGGGCACAGCAGCCGACCTTCGATGCCACGGGCGGCCTGCATGCGGCGGGGCTGTTCGACCTGGAGGGCAACGCCCTGGCGGTGCGCGAGGATGTGGGGCGGCACAACGCCGTGGACAAGGCGATCGGCGCCACCGCGATGACGCAGTGGCCCCTGGCCCTGTCGCTCCTCGTAGTCTCCGGACGCCAGAGCTTCGAGATCGTGCAGAAGGCAGCCGTCGTCGGAGTCGGGGGCGTGGTCGGGGTGTCCGCGCCCTCCTCGCTCGCGGTGGAGCTGGCGGAGAGCCTCGGCATGTTGCTCGTCGGCTTCTCACGCGCGGGGGCGTTCAACGTCTACGCCGGCGACGACCGCCTGGTTGAATAGCCCGGACCTCGCACAGCCATGCTACCGGGTCGCACTCCACCGGTCCCCTGCGCACTTTTCCTCCACGCTGGCAACATACCGCGGAAATGCTAGTTTTTCTATAGGAATTATCTGGCAATGACCAGCCCCACGACACGAGACCTGATCGAGCGCTGGAGCGATCAACCCGCTCCGCTCTTGCCGCTGCTGCACGCGGTGCACGAGCGCGACGGGCATCTCTCGGACGACGCCCTGCGCGACGTTGCCAAGGGGCTCCGCATCCCGCTGGCGGAGCTGTTCGGGGACGTCACGTTCTACCACCACTTCGCCAGGGAGCCGCGCGGTCACGCGGCGCCCCGTGTGTGCACGGGGCCGGTGTGCCGCCACAAGGGTGGCCTCGAGCTGCTCGAGGCCCTGGCGCAGCGGGGCGCGACGCCGATGCCGTGCGCCGGGCGCTGCGACGAGCCGGTGCCGGTGCTGGAGGGCAACACGGTTCGCGTCGGAACCAATCCCGACGCGCTGGCCGAGCGGCCGTCACCGTTGCCCGTACCCAACCCCGGCGGTGCGGAGGAATGCGTGTTCTCCGCGATCCGTGAACCGGGGCGCAACACCATCACGGGATACCAGAAGAGCGGCGGGTACCACGCCTTGCAGCGAGCCGTCAACGAGCTCGAGCCCTCGCAGGTGATCGACGTGATCAGCGAATCCCAACTGGCGGGCCGCGGCGGCGCCGGGTTCCCCACGGGGGTCAAGTGGAAGGCGGTGGCCGACGCGTCGAGGGAGCCGAAGACCATCGTGTGCAATGCCGACGAGGGCGAGCCCGGGTGTTTCAAGGACCGTGCGATCCTGGACTACGATCCCCACGCGGTGATCGAGGGGATGGCGCTGGCAGCGTACGCGACCGGTGCCACCCGGGGGTTCATTTACCTGCGGTACGAGTACCCGCACACCTTTGCGACGCTGGAGCGCGCCATTGCCGAGGCGGAAGATGCGGGGCTCCTGGGAGACGGCATCTTTGGCGCGGACTTCGGCCTGCGCCTCTTCGTGCGCCGCGGTGCCGGAGCGTACATCTGCGGCGAGGAAGGCTCGCTGCTCAACAGCCTCGAGGGGAAACACCCCTTCCCGCGCAATCGCCCGCCGTTCCCCGTCACACACGGGTACGAAGACCTGCCCACCGTGGTGAACAACGTCGAGACACTCGCCGCCGCGTCCCACATCGTGCGGAACGGGGCGGCGTGGTACCAGGAGCTCGGCTCCGGCAGCCACGCGGGCACCAAGGTCATCAGTCTCTCGGGCGACATCGAGCGGCCGGGGAACTACGAGGTGCCGCTCGGCCTACCACTGAAGACGCTGTTACACGAGTGGGCCGGCGGTCTCCCCGAGGGCCGCGCGATCCAGGCGGTCACCATGGCGGGACTGTCGGGCGGGTTCCTCGCCGGCGACGACCTGGACGTCACGTTGGATGAGCCGAGCATCCGCTCGAAGGGCTCGTTCCTCGGCGCCGGCGGCATCATGGTGTTCGACGACAGCCGCGACATGATCGCGGTGGCGCGGGAAGCGATGGCGTTCTTCGCCCACGAATCGTGCGGCAAGTGCTTCCCCTGTCGCATCGGTACGCAGCGGCTCACGGAGCGCCTCGCGGGCGAGGCCGGCCCCACCGAGCTCTCGGCGTGGATCGACGAGGTGTCCGATCTCGGGCAGACCATGAAGGCGGTGAGCGCCTGCGGCCTGGGACTCGCGGCTCCGCTCATCACCGAGAGTCTGCTCAAGTACTTCCCGGAGCGCGTCGCACAGCACGTGCAGGCATGAGGATTGAGTCATGATCGCTACCGAGAAAGACCTGAAGACGCATACGATGACGCTCGACGGTGAGGCGGTGAGCTTCACCGACGGCGAGACGATCTACCAAGTCGCGCAGCGGGTGAAGACCGACATCCCCACCCTCTGCTACGACGAGCGGCTTGAGGCGTTCGGAGGTTGCCGGCTCTGTGTCGTGGAAGTCGAGGGCCAGCGCCTGCCGGTTGCATCGTGCACCGCGCAGGCCACGCCGGGCATGGTGGTGCACACCAGCACCGCGACCCTAGAGAAGCACCGCAAGACCCTGGTCGAGATGGTGGCCTCCGAGAACCGCGAGATCGACGTGGATCCACTGCGGGGTTACGCCTCCCAGGAGCTCGCCACGCTGGTGGATCGCTACGACGCCCGTGACGGCCGATTCCGGGGCAAGCAGTCAGGGATGACCCGGGAGGACGACGACAATCCGTTCATCCACCGGGATTACGACCTCTGCATCTCGTGCTACCGCTGCGTGCGGGTCTGCGCGGAGCAGGAGGGCGACCACGCCATCAGCGTGATGAACCGGGGGTTCGGCACGCAGATTACGGTGGAGTTCGAGGGACTCCTCAAGGACTCCGCCTGCACCTTCTGCGGCCAGTGCGTGCAGACCTGTCCCACGGGCGCGCTCGCCGACCGCAAGGCGACACGCTTTGCAGAGCTCCCCGGCGAGATCGAGAAGACGCGCACCATTTGCCCGTACTGCGGCGTGGGGTGCTCGGTCGACGTGCTCACCAAGAACGACACGATGGTGGGCATCCAGCCGGCCATGGACGGGCCTGCCAATCACGGCGCGCTGTGCGTGAAGGGGCAGTTCGCGTACGACTTCGTGCAGCACCCCGACCGGCTGAAGATGCCGCTGGTGCGCGGCGACGACGGTGCGCTGCACGAGGCCGACTGGGACACCGCACTCGATCGGGCGGCAGATGGCCTGCGGCGCGTGGCGGACCAGCACGGCCGCCATGCCGTGTATGCCGTGGCATCGGGGCGCGCCCCTAGCGAGGCGGCCTACACGATTCAGAAGCTGATGCGCGCGGGGTGGGGCACCAATCACGTGGACAACTGTAGCCGTGCGTGACACGCCCCCACGGTTGCCGGTCTGGCAGCCCAGATTGGACGGGGAGCGATGTCCAACCCGCTGGCCGACATGGAGAAGCCCGACGTCATCTTC